>NZ_JBEOSD010000004.1:0-124682 GCF_040302735.1 Streptomyces sp. NPDC097619
GCCCCCGGTCGGACGGTCACGCGGAGATCGGCGCCCGCGGAGATCGGCGCACGCGGACCCTCGCTCCGCCGCCGGTCAGCGTTCGGCGGCCAGGTCCGGGGCTTCCGCGCGCGTGGCGGCGGGGGCCGGGGCGGGGCGGGGGGACTCGCGCCAGGTGCGGTCGAGCGGGTGGGAGAAGGGGCGCCACCAGGGGTCCGTCGGGAGGGGTCCGGCCGGTTCGAAGGGGGCTCCGGGGAGTGGCAGGGCCACGGGCTGGTCGGCGTCACCGGCCGCGTCCAGGGACCATTCGGCCGGTTCCGCCCAGGGGTGGGGGGCGAGGTTGAAGGTGCCCCAGTGGATCGGGAGGAAGATCCCGTGGGGGGTGCCGCCCTGGAGGTCGAGGTGGGCGCGCATGCCCTCGGCGGGGGTCATGTGGATGTCGGGCCAGTACTCGCTGTAGGCGCCGATCTGGATCATGGTGGCGTCGAAGGGGCCGTGCTCGGCGCCGACGTCCTTGAAGCCGGGGAAGTAGCCGGTGTCGCCGCTGTGGTAGATCCGGTGCCGCTCCCCGGCCACGGCCCAGGAGGCCCACAGAGTGTGCTGCTGGTTGCGCAGGCCGCGGCCGCAGAAGTGACGGGCGGGGGTGGCGGTGAGGGAGAGCCCGCCGACGCGGGCGGTCTCGTTCCAGTCCAGCTCGTGGAGCCGGTCCGGGGAGACGCCCCAGTGCTCCAGGTGGGCGCCGACGCCGAGCGGCACGGCGAAGACGGTGTCGCCGTCCGCGAGCGCCTTGATCGTGGGCATGTCCAGGTGGTCGTAGTGGTCGTGGGAGATCACGATCACGTCCACCGGCCCGAGGGAGGCCAGGGGGACCGGGGCGGGGTGCAGCCGCTTGGGTCCGGCGAAGGGGAAGGGGGAGCAGCGCTGCCCCCAGACAGGGTCGAAGAGGACCCGGTGGCCGTCGATCTCGGCGAGGACGCTGGAGTGGCCCATCCAGGTGAGGCGCAGTCCGCTCGCGGGCGGGACGGACAGGTCCTTCAGGGTGGTCGGGTGGACCGGGATCGCGGCGGCCGGGGCGCGACGGACCCGCTCGTCCTTGCGGAAGTAGATCTTCGCGAACTCCGCCATGGAGCCGGAGGGGCGCCGCTGGGCGGCGACCGGGTTCTGGAAGATCCCGTCGGCGAACTGGGGCGAGCGGCGGATCCGCTCCATCCGTGCGCCGGCGGGGTCCGCGCCGAAGGCGGGGGTGCGCAGCGAGCGGAGTCCGGAGCGGAGGGATCGGGAGCCGGGCAAAGCGCCTCCTGGGGCGGTGGAGCGGGTCGGTACGGCGGGGCGGGCGCGCGGAGAGGTCCGCCCGCTGCCCCTCCCTGTCCAACGCTCCCCCGACCCGAAGGATTCCGGCGGCAGGACCCGCCGTGTTCCCGGGCGCGGGTGCGGGCGGCCGGTGGCGGAGGGGACCGGGGTCCCTCCGGGGCCGACGGCCCGCACCCGCGCCCGGGTGTACCGGGGTGGCGGCGGCCGTGTTCGGGTCGTTACAGCGGCAGCAGGTCGGGGCGCTTGGGTTCGACGTGGTCGCCGGAGGACTCGCCGCGGAGGCGGCGGCCGATCCAGGGGACCAGGTGTTCCCGGGCCCAGTGGATGTTGTCGCGGGTGACCTCGGCGGAGCCGCGGGGCTGCTGCGGCGGCCAGGGCTGGTCCGGGTCGGCGGGCACCTCCAGGCCGAGGACCTGGGCGGCGCGCAGGGCGACGCGGGTGTGGCCCTCCGGGGAGAGGTGGAGCCGGTCGCCGTCCCAGGCGCGGCGGTCCTGGACGGTGCGCAGGGACCACAGGTCGAGGACGGGGCAGCCGTAGCGGTCGGCGATGGCCCGGACGTGCGCGGAGTAGGTGGCGACCTTGCCGCGGAGGTGCCGCAGGACGGGGACCCCGCGGGTGTCGAACCCGGTGGTGATCATGACGGTGGGGACGGCGCCGGTGAGGTCGGCGACGGCCTCCTCGAAGCGGGCGGCCACGTCGTCGGGGTCGGTGCCGGGGCGGATGATGTCGTTCCCGCCGGCGCAGAAGGTCACCAGGTCGGGGGCGAGCTCCTTGGCCCGGGGCACCTGCTCGGCCACGATCTGGTCGAGGAGCCGGCCGCGCACCGCGAGGTTGGCGTACCGGAAGTCGTGCTCCTCGCGCCGGTCGGCGAGGAGCACGGCGAGCCGGTCGGCCCAGCCCACGAAGGAGTCGCCGGGGCCCGGGTCGCCCACGCCTTCGGTGAAGCTGTCACCGAGGGCGACGTACGAGCCGAAGGGTTCGGCCAGGGTCGCGAGGGCGCTGCCGTGAGCGCCGTGAATGAGGGGTATCGATTCGCCTGCCACGACAGCACATCATTCACGGCGGGATGTGACCTACGCGACCGTAGGCAGGGGTTGACGTGGCGTGATCTGTACCACCGGGTCAGTTCAGGCCATGACCGTTTCGCCGGGAATAACACGGTATGGAGGCATCCGGACAGGGAGGAAAACGGCCCGGGGGCCGGAATCCCCCTCGGATTCCGGCCCCCGGGCCCCTGACGGCGATGACCGTCAGATGCTCACCCCGTGACCGCGCAGGTAGGCCAGCGGGTCCACGTCCTGCCCGTAGGAGGGGCCGGTGCGGATCTCGAAGTGCAGGTGCGGTCCGCTGGAGTTGCCGGTGGAGCCGGACAGGCCCAGGGCGGTGCCGGCGGAGACGCTCTGCCCGGAGGACACGCTCAGGGAGCTGAGGTGCGCGTACTGGGAGTAGCGGCCGTCGGCGTGCCGGACGATGACCTCGTTGCCGTAGGCCCCGGCCCAGCCGGCCGAGACCACGGTGCCCGCGCCGACCGCCTTCACGGTGGTGCCGGAGCCGACCGCGAAGTCCACACCGGTGTGGTAGCCGCTGGACCACATGCTGCCGCCCTGGCGGTACTGGGTGGTGACCTGGGCGTCGACGGGGGCGGTGAAGCCGGAGCCCTGCTGCTCGCCGGAGGTGTTCTCCTCGGGGGCGGACTCCTGCTCCGGGGCGGACTCGCGCGGTGCGGTGGCGGTCCGCTCCGCGGAACGGGCGGCGCGCTCGCCGCCGGTGCCGTCCTCGGAGGAGACGCCGCGCTCGGCGCTCTTCCGCTCGGGGGCCGGGGCGGCGGCGCGCGGGGCGGCGGCCTCGCCGGCGCCTGCCGCGGACCTCCCGCCGAGGGTGAGCTTCAGGCCCGGGTGGATGAGGGCCGGGTCGGAGCCGACGGCGGCGCGGTTGTCCGCGTACAGCTGCTCCCAGCCGCCCTTGACGCCCTCGCTCGCGGCGATGGCGGAGAGGCAGTCGCCGGAGACGACGGTGTAGACCTGCGGGGCCTTCTTCGCGGCGGCCGGAGCGGCCTGGGAGGCGGCCTGCCCGGGGAGCCGGTCCACGGCCTTCGGGGCCACGGCGGTGGCCTGGGCCGGGGCGGCGTGGGCGGTCGCGGCACCGAGGAGCGGCAGCGCGAGCGCGGCGCCGCCGGTGCCGGCCGCGACGAAACCGCGGCCGATCGGGCTGGACTTGGGGCGGCGGTGCTTGCCCTTTCCGGGCATGGCGGATTCCTCTCCGGCGCCTGCGAGGTGAGCTGTCGGGTTCGGACTGGAGCTGTCCGGCCGTGCGCGGACGCACGGCTTCACCCCAAGCCCGCCGGACGGATCCGGCGGGCGCGTTACCTGGTTCCCCCGCTCCTGCCGCACGTGTTGGACGGATGCGGTTTCCGGGCGGCGGCAGGATTCGGCGTTCCACCCGGCTCGGCCGTGACCGTAATCGAGTGCGGCCGGACGGAACAAGCCAGGAATTCCCCAAGGGAATGCGGACGGAAAATGATCAATGGAATTCCCGTCACACTCCGTCTATTGCGACCGTGTAACAGGCGCCTCCACAAGGGAATTCGAAGAACGCCCGCCGACACTCACGGTCACCGTATGATCTGGCTCACCAGCCCCGGGCGCATCTACCCCGGCACAGCGGCAACTTGACGCCAAGTAGCGCAATTCGGACATCCCACCGGACCGCGAGGAGCCCACGTGACCCAGCCCCTACCGCAGACCCCCGCCGCGGAGCCCACCCTCACCGGGATCCGCAACTTCCGCGACGTGGGCGGCCTTCCGGCCGCGGACGGCCGACGCGTCCGCCACGGACATCTCTACCGAAGCGGACATCTGGCGCATGCCACCGAAACGGACACCGACTATCTGAACTCGCTCGGACTCCACACCGTCTTCGACTTCCGCAACGCCGCCGACCACGCCATCGAGGGCCCCGACGTCACCCTGCCCGGCGTACGGAACGTCAACATCCCCCTCTCCGACCCCGCCGACGGCGGGGAGTTCTGGCGCCTCATCCGCGAAGGGGAACTCGACCGGCTCCGCGAGCTGCTCGGAGAGGGGCGAGGGGCGGACCGTATGTCCGCTTCGTACCGGAAGATGGTCCGGGAGCGGACGGCCGAACACAGCCGCGTGCTGCACGCCCTCGCGACCGGCACCGTCCCCGTCCTCATGCACTGCGCCGCCGGGAAGGACCGCGCCGGGCTCTCGATCGCCGTCACCCTGCTCGCGCTCGGCGTGGACCGGCGGGCCGTCACGGCCGACTACCTGGAGTCCAACGCCCCGCACCGCCGCTACCGGACCGTCCCCGGCAGCGCCCCCGAATCGCGCTCCCCCGAGGTCACCGCCCTCCTCAGCCCCCTCTTCGAGGCCCGCGCCTCCTACCTGGAGGCCGCCTTCGCCCTCATCGACGAGACCTGGGGCGGCACCGAGGGATACCTCCACGAGGGCCTCGGTCTCACCCCGGACACCCTGGACGGGCTGCGCGACCGCCTGCTGGAACCCTGATCGACGAAGGCGGGCGGGCCGGGACGGGCGGATCCGCCCGGCACCCGCCCGCCCCGCCGGACCCCACCCGTCAGCGCTGCGCCACCGCCTGCTTGACCAGCGTCCGACCGAACTCCCAGATCAGCCCACCACCCCCGTGCGCCTCGTCCATCACCGCCCGGAAGGCCCCCACGAACCGGTCCACGTCCGCCTCGTCCAGCACCAGCGGCGGGATCAACTTGATGACTTCGAGGTGGTCCCCCGAGACCTGCGTCAGGATCCGGTGCCGCTGGAGCAGCGGGGCCACCACCATCTGGGCGAACAACCCCTTGCGGGCCGCCTGGAGCATCGTCCACCGGCTGCGCAGCCCCAGGGACACCGGCCGGCCGAACTCGATCCCGATCATCAGCCCGCGCCCCCGCACCGCGTGCAGCAGCTCGTACTCGTCCACCAGCGCGGCCAGTCGCCCGCGGAGCAGGTCACCCAGGCGCCGGGCACGCGCCACCGTGCCCTCCCGCTCCATCACCGACAGCACCGCGAGTCCCGCCGCCATCGCCTGCGCGTTGGATCCGAAGCTGGCCGAGTGCACCAGCACCCGGTCCATCGAGGAGTACACCTTCTTGAAGATCCAGTCCTTGCCGAGGGTCGCCCCCACCGGCACGTAGCCACCGGAGAGCGCCTTCGCCACGCACACCAGGTCCGGCTCCACCCCCTCCTCGTGCTGGTAGGCGTAGAAGTCCCCGGTCCGCCCCAGCCCGGTCTGCACCTCGTCCGCGATCAGCAGCGCCCCGTGGGCGTGCAGCAGCTCCTGGGCGGCCCGCAGATAGCCGGGCGGCGCCTCGTGCACCCCCTTGCCCTGCACCGGCTCCACGATCAGGGCGGCCACGTCCCCGCGGCGCAGCTCCCGCTCCAGGGCCGCGAGGTCCCCCAAGGGGATCGCCGTGTCCGGCAGCAGCGGCCCGAAACCGTCCCGGAAGCCCCCCTCCCCGTTGACCGAGAGGGAGCCGGTGGTCAGCCCGTGGAAGGCGTGCGCGCAGTACAGGACCCGGCCCCGGCCGGTGGCGCGGCGGGCGAACTTCAGGGCGGTCTCCACCGCCTCGGTGCCGCTGTTCCCGAAGAACACCCGGTCCAGGTGCGGGCTGTGTTCCAACAGCCGCTCGGCGAGCAGTCCGGGCAGCGGCGGGCAGTCGAAGCGGGTCAGGTCGGCCAGCTGCGCGTCCAGCACGTCGTGCAGGGCCCGCCGCACCACCGGGTGGTGCCGGCCCAGCCCCATCACCCCGAACCCGGCGAGCATGTCGAGGTAGTCGTTGCCGTCCTCGTCCCAGAAGTGCGCGCCCTCGGCCCGTACGTACACCTTGTCGAAGCCGATGGTGTGCAGCATCCGGGGCAGCTGGTGGTTCAGGTGACGGGCGTGCAGTTCGTACCGCTCACCGCCGCGCTCCGCGAGCAGCCGCCCGAGGTCGAATTCCCCGCTCGGAGGCGTCCCGTCCGGTCCGCAGCTCCCGGTCGGGGAAATTCCCGCCGGTTCCTCTTCCTGTTCCTGCCCTGCCATTTCCTCACCCCTTCCGCACGGGCCGCGGCCCGTGCTGTGATCACGGGAATTCCCGGCACGCGGCCCCGCACCCCGGGAAACGGCCATGATCGCCGTTTCCCGGGGTGCGGGAATTCCGCGGGTGCCTCGGACGGGCGGTCAGTCCCGGTTTCCCGAAACGGTTTCCCGGGCCGCGCGGATGGATTCCCGGAGGGAACCCATGGTGGCGAGGACGGCGGTGGGTTCGTACCCGCAGTGCGCCATGCAGTTGGCGCAGCGGGGGTCCTTGCCGCGACCGTAGCGCTCCCAGTCGGTGTCCTCGACGAGTTCGCGGTAGGTGGGCACGTACCCGTCGCTCATCAGGTAGCAGGGGCGCTGCCAGCCGAAGAGGGAGTAGTTCGGGATGGCCCAGGCGGTGCAGGGGAAATCCGCCTTGCCCTCCAGGAAGTCCAGGAAGAGCGGGGAGTGGTTGAGCCGCCAGCGGCGGCGGTTGCCGCCCGCGAAGGCCTTCTTGAACAGCTCGCGGGTCTGCTCGACCCCCAGGAAGTGCTCCTGGTCCGGCGCCTTTTCGTAGGCGTAGGCGGGCGAGATCATCATCTCGTCCACCTTGAGCTCGTCGTTGAGGTAGTTGAGGACCTCGATGACGGTCTGCGGGGTGTCGGTGTTGAAGAAGGTGGAGTTGGTGGTGACGCGGAAGCCGCGGCGCTGGGCCTCCTTGATGGCCTCGACGGCCTCGTCGAAGACGCCCTCCTTGGCCACGGACTCGTCGTGGCGCTCGCGCAGCCCGTCGATGTGCACGGCGAAGGCGAAGTAGGGCGAGGGGGTGAAGTTCTCGATCTTCTTGCGGAGCAGCAGGGCGTTGGTGCACAGGAAGACGTACTTGCGGCGCTCCACGAGCTGGCGGACGATCTCGTGGATCTGCGGGTGCATGAGGGGTTCGCCGCCCGCGATGGACACCATCGGCGCGCCGGACTCCAGCACCGCGCCGACGGCCTGGGCCACCGGCATGCGCTGTTTGAGGACGCCCGCCGGGTGCTGGATCTTCCCGCAGCCCTCGCACTTGAGGTTGCAGGCGAAGAGCGGTTCCAGCTCCACGATGAGCGGGAACTTCTCCCGCTTGCGGAGCTTCTGTTCGAAGAGATAGGTCCCGACCCTGATGGACTGTCGCAGTGGCATGGCCATCTGGCTCACCTCCTGGGAAGCAGCAAAGAACGGTGCCAGTCGAAGAATGCAGGCAGGACGGCACGAAGGACGCGGAAGGCCGATATTCCACCGCGTAGCGTGCCGAT
This sequence comes from Streptomyces sp. NPDC097619, assembly GCF_040302735.1. Taxonomy (NCBI): domain Bacteria; kingdom Bacillati; phylum Actinomycetota; class Actinomycetes; order Kitasatosporales; family Streptomycetaceae; genus Streptomyces; species Streptomyces sp. NPDC097619. The sequence goes on from NZ_JBEOSD010000004.1 coordinate 7,617, forward strand.
GCGGACGAGCTCGTGCCCCGGGGCGTCCACGATCACCCGGACGGCCGCCACCGGGCGCCCGGGGTGACCCCGGGTGGCCGTCCACAGCGTGGCGGCCGACTCCATGTCCACGGCCACGGCCCCGCCGGCCCGCAGCCGCGCCCGCTCCGGGCCGCGGACCACGTGGTCGGAGCCGATGAGCGGGCCGGTGTGGACGGTGCGGCCGGGCAGGGTCCGGGACAGGGCCCGGACGAGGGAGGGCAGCTCGGTGCCGGGCACGCTGCCCCGGGGGTCGCGGGTCTCCTCGGCGACGACCAGGTCGCCGGGGCGCATCCCGGGGAGCAGTCCGGCGCAGAAGCCGGTGGCGAGGACGGCGGCGCCGTCCAGGCCGGGGCGGGTCAGGGCCTCGGTGAGGGCGCGTTCCGCGGCGGCCGGTCCCATGCCGGTGCGCAGCAGGGTGTGGTCACCGGGTGCCCCGGCGCGGGTTCCGGTGCGCAGGGCGAGCGCCTCGATGCCGAGGGCGCAGGCGATGAGGAGGGGGCCGGGGGCGGTCATGCCGGGGCCTCCGGTGCGGGGGCGGAGCGGGTGGCGGCCGGGTCCGGTGCGGGGGTGCGGCCGGGGACGGCCGGGGCTTCTCCGTACCGGTAGCGGCCGAGGGCGGTGAGCGGGAAGACCTGCCGGTACAGGTGGTAGTTGATGGAGAAGTCCCAGGGGAAGCCGGTGCCGGTGAAGTGGGGTTCGTCCCAGCTGCCGTCGGGGCGCTGGGTGGTGGTGAGGTGGCGGATGCCCCGGCTGACGGCGGCGCCGCCGCGTTCGCCGGCGGCGAGGAGGGCGAGGAGGGCCCAGGCGGTCTGGGAGGCGGTGGACTCGCCGCGGCCCGCCCAGGTGCCGGGGTCCTGGTAGGAGCGTTGGTCCTCGCCCCAGCCGCCGTCCTCGTTCTGTACGGACTCCAGCCAGGCCACGGCCTTGCGGATGGCGGGGTGTCCGGGTGCGAGGCCGGCGGCGGTGAGGGCGGGCACCACGGAGCCGGTGCCGTAGACGTAGTTGGTGCCCCAGCGGCCGAACCAGGCTCCGCTGGTCTCCTGTTCGGCGAGGAGCCAGTCGACTCCGCGGCGGGTGCGGGGGTCCTGGGCGCGGCCCTCGGCGGCGAGCATCTCGACCACGTGGGCGGTGACGTCGGCGGAGGGCGGGTCGATGACCTCGCCGAAGTCGCAGAAGGGGAGTCGGTTGGGGAGGGTGCTGGTGTTGTCGGCGTCGAAGGCGCCCCAGGCGCCGTTGCGGGACTGCATGCCGAGGGTCCAGGACACTCCGCGGTCGATCGCGGCCTCGGCGCGGGCCCGGTCGGGGTGGTGGATGCGGCGGAGGGCGAGGATGACCTCCGCGGTGTCGTCGATGTCGGGGTAGTTGTCGTTGTGGAACTCGAAGGCCCAGCCTCCGGGGGCGAGTCCGGGCCGCCGCACGGCCCAGTCGCCGGTGCGGCCGATCTCCTCGCCGATCATCCAGTCCCCGGCTTTGACCAGGGCGGGGTGGTCGGGCGGGAGGCCCGCGTCGGCGAGGGCGATGGCGGCGAGGCAGGTGTCCCAGACCGGGGACTGGCAGGCCTCGATCATGCGGGCGCCGTCCTCGCGCCAGACGGCGAAGCGGTCCAGGGAGGCGAGTCCGGCGCGCATCACGGGGTGGTCGAGCTCGTAGCCGAGGAGGTGGAGGGCGATCAGGGAGTAGACGGCGGGCGGTTGGATGCCGCCCCAGCAGCCGTCGTGTTCCTGGCGTTCGATGATCCACCGGGCGGCCCGGTCCATGGCCGACCGGCGCACCGCGCGGGGCGCGAACCGGTGGTAGACGCGCAGGGCCCGGTCCAGCCGGTGGAAGACGCCGTCCCAGCTGAGGGCGGGGGGTTGCGGCCGGGCGGGGCGGGGGTCGCGGGCGTCGGTGTGCAGTTCGTCGAGGGCGAAGGGGGCGGGGCGCACCGGGCGGAGGGCGGAGACCACGGTCAGCGGGACGATGGTCTGACGGGCCCAGCAGCCGAAGTCGTAGATGTTGAGCGGGACCCAGCGCGGGAGGAAGACCAGCTCGGGCGGGACCTCGGGCAGGTCCTCCCAGCGCCACCAGCCGAAGAGGGCCAGCCAGATGCGGGTGAAGACGCGGGCGGCGGCGAGGCCGCCGTGGGCGCGGATCCAGGCGGAGGCGCGGCTCATGTGGGGGGCGTCCGGGGCGTCCCCGGCGAGCCGGAGCGCCACGTACGCCTCGATGGTGGCGGAGAGCTCGGGCGGACCGCCGTGGAAGGTGGCCCAGGTGCCGTCGGGGCGCTGTTCGCCGCGGATGAAGCGGGCGGAGGCCGCGGTGACGGTGTCGTCGGAGATGCCGAGGAACTGGCGGAGCAGCAGGTCCTCGGCGTCCATGGTGACGTTGGTCTCCAGGTCGCCCTTCCACCAGCCGGCGGCGTCCTGGCGGGCCAGGAGGTTCCGGGTGGCGCGGGCCACGGCTTCCTCCGCGGCCCGCTGCAGTGCGCGGTCGGGCCGGTCGGCGCCGGGCGCGGCCCCGTTGCTTCCGTCGGTCGTCGCTGTCATGCCTTCCCCTTCCCGCAGTGTCCTCTGCTGTGCTGGGGTCCGGCGTCGGCCGGTGCCGTGGGCTCAGGGGCCGTGGGCACCGACCGGTGACGCGCGGTTCATCTCCAGGAGGCGATCATCGCTTGCGCACGACCACAAAGTCCGCGAGCGCCACGAGCTGATCCCGGATCCGTGCGGGCATGTCCACCTCGTCGAGTGCCCGGATGGCGATGGCGTGTTGACGCCGGGCCTCCTCCGCGGTCCACTCGCGGCCGCCCGCTTCCTCGATGAGGGCGGCGCGGGCGGCGAACTCCTCCTCGGAGAAGGTGTCGAAGTCGGCGCTCTTGGCGTCGGCGGCGAGGAGGGTGCCGAGGCGTTCGGAGGCCGGGCCGCCGGCGGCGAGGGCGGCGACCACGGGCAGGGACTTCTTGCGCTGGCGCAGGTCGCTCCAGGTCTGCTTGCCGGTGGACTCGGGGTCGCCCCAGATGCCGAGGAGGTCGTCGACGGCCTGGAAGGCGAGGCCGAGGTGGTAGCCGTACTCCTCCAGCTTGTCGGCGGTGCGGTCGTCGGCGCCGCCGAGGACGGCTCCGATGGAGACGGCGCAGGCGAGCAGGGCGCCGGTCTTGTTGCCCTCCATTTCGAGGCATTCCTCGACGCTGACGCGCTCGCGGTGCTCGTAGGAGATGTCCTGGGCCTGGCCGTCGATGAGCTTGCGGGTGGCGGTGGTCAGGCGGCGGGTGGCGCGGCCCGCTTCGACGGTGCCCAGCTCCAGGAGGAGTTCGTTGGCGAGGGCGAAGAGGGCGTCGCCGACGAGGATGGCCTGGGCGGGTCCGTGGACCTTCCAGACGGTGTCGCGGTGGCGGCGCTGCTCGTCGCCGTCCATGAGGTCGTCGTGGAGCAGGGAGAAGTTGTGGACCAGTTCCACGGCCACGGCTCCGGGGACGCCGGCTTCGGCGGGGGCGCCGGCGGCTTCGGCGGAGAGCAGGGCGAGCGCGGGGCGGACGGCCTTGCCGCCGTCGCCGTCGGAGGGGTTGCCCTGGGCGTCGATCCAGCCGAAGTGGTAGGCGGCGACGGTGTCCATGGGCGGGGCGAGCCGGTCCACGGCCGCGCGGAGCACGGGGGTGGACAGGGCGCGGCCGCGCTCCAGCAGGGCGAGCGTGTCCGCCTGCGCGGTGCCGCCCGCGGGCCCTGCGGCGGGGGCGGTGCCCGCCGTACGGTCCGCGTTGTCGACAGCCGGGTTGCCCGGGTTCACTGGCTCTCCTCTGGTTCCTGTACGTACCGTCGTGCCGGTCGTGCTGATCGTCATGCCGCCTCCTGGGGGGTGCCTCCGGTGGGGCCGGAGGGCCGGGTTTCTCGGGGACGGCCGAGGCCGGTGAGGGCGGCGCGCGCGGCGGTGCGGCCGCTGCGGACGGCGCCCTCCATGGTCGCGGGCCAGCCGGTGGCGGTCCATGCTCCGGCCAGGTAGAGGCCGGGGGTGCGGGTGCGTGCCGCGGGGCGGAGCCTGCCGACGCCGGGGGTGGGGGCGAAGGTCGCCGTGCGCTCCCGGGTGACGAAGAAGTCGCGGACCTTGGCTCCGCGGGCGGCGGGCAGCAGCCGTTCGAGTTCGGGCAGGTACTTGGCGCGCAGGACGGCGACGGGTTCGTCGATGTCGGTCTGCGCGGCGGACTGGGACAGGGCCAGGTACTGGCCGTCGGTGAGTCCGGAGGTGTCGGTGCGGTCGAAGACCCACTGCACGGGCGAGCCGAGGGCGGCGAAGAAGGGCCGCTTGAGGACCTTGCGGTCGTAGACCACGTGGACGTTGAGGATGGGCGCGGTGCCGATGTCGAGGAGGGCGTCGGGGTCGTCGAGGGCGCCGGCCGGCAGCAGGCCGTGGGCCTCGCGCTGGGGTACGGCGAGGACGACGGCGTCGGCGTCGAGGAGTTCGGGGCCGGCGGGGGTGTCGGCGGCGACCTGCCAGCCGCCGGCGGCCGTGCGGGTGAGGCCGGTGACGCGGGCGCGGGTCTCGGTGCGGACGCGGGCGGCGTCGAGGGCCTTGCGCGGGAGGGTGTCGTGGAGGTCGCCGAGGGGGACGCGGGCCCAGCCGATGTCGGCGGCGCCGGGCTCGGAGAGCAGTCCGGTCTTGAAGACCATGGCGGCCAGGGCGAGGGAGCACTGGTCGGCGGTGGCGTTCAGGGTGGCGATGCCGACGAGGTCCCAGAGGGCGGCGACGGCGCGCGGGGACTGGCCGTGGCGGCCGAGCCAGGTGGCGAAGTCGATGCCGTCGAGGGCGGGGTCCTCGGGGTCGAGGGCGCGCAGGGCGAGGGCGGCGCGGCCCACGGCGGCCCGTTCGGTGAGGGACAGGTGGGGGTAGCCGGCGAGGGCCCCGGCGAGGTGCAGGGGGACGGGCAGGGCGGTGCGGCGCAGCCGGCCGAGGCGGGGGCCCTTGGGGTGGGCGACGTCGAGGACGGGGACGTCGAGGCGGTCCTGGAGGGGGGCGAGGGCGGTGCCGCCGACCCGTTCGAGGAACCAGCGGTAGGCGGTGCAGCAGCGGAGGTACACATGCTGGCCGTTGTCGACGGTGAGGTCACCGCGGGTGAAGGAGAAGGCGAGGCCGCCGAGGCGCGGGCGGCCCTCCAGGAGGGTCACCCGCAGTCCGGCCCCGGCGAGTTCGAGGGCCGCGGTGGTGCCGGCGAGGCCGCCTCCGACGACCACGGCGTGCTGCGCCGTCATGCGCCCTCCCGGGGTGCGGGGTTGCGGGGCGGCCGGGCGGCCGCCCCGGTGGGAGACGCGTCCCCCGGGCGGGGGGTTGCCCCTCCGCGGCGGGGTCGTGCGCGGTGGTGCGTTCCGGTCCGCGCCATCAGGCCCGCCTCCTGGCGGTCCGGCGGGAGACGGTCCGGGCGTCGAGCCCGGAGAGCCCGCGCACGGCGACGTACGCCTTCTCGCGGACGGGCAGGGAGACCCGGCCGCGCAGCACCGCCTCGGGCTCCCGCTCGATGCGGTCGAGGAGGCGGCGGTAGATCCCGGCCATGGCGGCGACGCAGGCGCCGCTGCGCCGGTCGAGCATCGGGAGGAGCCGGTAGCCCTCGGCGAACAGGCTCCGGGCGCGCCGTACTTCGTGGTGGACGAGCCCCGCGAAGTCCGCCCCGGCGGGGGCGGGTCCGGCCGCGAGCAGGGCGGGCTCGCAACCGAACTTGGCGAGGTCCTCGGCGGGCAGGTAGGTGCGGCCGTTCCCGGCATCTTCCCGGACGTCGCGGAGGATATTGGTGAGTTGGAGGGCCAGTCCCAGCGTGTCGGCGTACTCGGAGGCGCGCGCGGCCTCGCGTGCGCCGGGTCCGGTGGTGTCGACGGTGCCGAACACCCCGAGGGAGAGGCGGCCGATGGCGCCGGCCACGCACCGGCAGTAGACCTTCAGGTCCTCCCAGGTCTCGTAGGTGGCCCCGCGGACGTCCATGAGGACGCCGTCGATGAGTTCGTCGAGGCCGCCGAGCGGGATCGGGAAGCGGGAGGCGGCGTGGTCGAGGGCCACGGCCACCGGGTCGGTGTCGTCCTCGGCCACGTCTCCGGCGCGGACCCGGGCGAGCAGGGCGCGGGTGTCCTCCAGGCGGGCGAGCTTGGCTTCGGGGGGCAGCGGCCCGTCGCCGATGTCGTCGACCCGCCGGGAGAAGGCGTACAGGGCCGACATGGCCTGTCGCTTCTCGGCGGGGAGCAGGCGGATGCCGTAGGCGAAGTTGCGCGCCTGGGTGCCGGTGACGGCCTCGCAGTAGCTGTAGGCGGCGAGTACGGCGGCGGATGCGTGCGGCTGGCCCTCCACTGTGGGGCTCACCCCTCTCTCGGCGCGGTGCGCAGGACGGCGACCACTGCGCGGAGCAGGCCGGCCTTGGTGGGCTTGGGCGGTCCGGGTGCGACGTCGAACCCGGCCTTCGCGATCGCGTCCAGGGCGGCGTGTCCCCCGCCGGTGAAGCCGGCGAGGAGCAGCCGGAGCCTGCCGTGGACGCTACCCACGAGCGGGGCGCCTTCATTCAGCAGCTGCCGGGCGCGTTCGGCTTCGTAGGCGACCAGGGACCGGACCGAGGCGTTCGCGACGGGGGCCGCGAGGTCGGCCTCGGTGACCCGGAAGCGGTCCATGTCCTCGGCGGGCAGGTAGATCCGGTCCCGGGCGAGGTCCTCGGTGAGGTCCTGGAGGTGTTCGGCGATCTGGAGCGCGGTGCAGATCCGGTCGGAGTGCCGGATGCGCTCGGGGGTCGCGGTGCCGGTGATGGCGAGCACCAGCCGGCCCACGGGGTCGGCGGACAGCCGGCAGTAGGCGAGCAGGTCCTCGTACGTGGCGTAGCGGCGGACCCGCTGGTCCCGGCGGTTGGCCTCCAGCAGGCCCAGGAAGGGGTCCGGGGTGAGGGAGTACCGCCGGACGGCCGGCCGGAGGGCGCGGAGCAGCGGGTGGCCGGGGGTGCCGCCGTCGAAGACCCGACCGAGGTCGGCTTCGAGGGCGTCGAGGAGGGCGAGGCGGTCCTCTGCGTGCTCGGGCGGGACGCCCAGGTCGGCGGCGTCGCGGCCGCCGGGGGCGAGGTCGCCGTCGCCGATGTCGTCGACGAGCCGGGCGTAGCCGTAGACCGCGGTGAGTCCTTCGCGCCATGCGCGGGGGACGAAGAAGGGGGCGACGGGGAAGTTCTCCCCGGCGGCCTTGTCGAGGGTGGCGCGCGCGTGGTCTTCGGTGCGGAGGCCGTCCGCCGGGGTCACCGGCCGCCGCCCTCGGCGGGGACGGCCCGGTTCCGCGGAGCCGGGTGGGTACCCGTAGCCATTGCCGTCACATCTCCCGTTCTACACCGTGGACCCAATACATCCCATTTCGGACACGCCGCCCGTCCGTAGCCGGAAGGGGCCTTCACAGATGGGGTGAATCGTCCTTACTTGCCGTGATTGGGCACCGCTACAGCTTACGTTGTACAAGGCACGCGGGCCGCACCGGGTGCTCGTCCGGTCACCGGATGTCGCGCACAGCACGGGACCCCCACCGCGACGAGCGGAAGGGGTCCCGTGGCCGTCCGGAGGAGCCGCTAGCGGCTCGTCTCCTTCTCGTACGCCTTGACGACCTCCTCGGTGGGGCCGTCCATCAGGAGCTCGCCCTTCTCCAGCCAGAGGACCCGGTCGCAGGTGTCGCGGATCGACTTGTTGCTGTGGCTCACCAGGAAGACCGTGCCGGCCTCCTTGCGCAGCTCGCGGATCCGCTCCTCGGAACGGATCTGGAAGCGGCGGTCACCGGTCGCCAGCGCCTCGTCGATCATCAGAACGTCGTGGTCCTTGGCCGCCGCGATCGAGAACCGCAGCCGGGCCGCCATGCCGGAGGAGTAGGTGCGCATCGGCAGGGAGATGAAGTCGCCCTTCTCGTTGATGCCCGAGAAGTCCACGATCCCCTGGTAGCGCTCCTTGATCTGCTCCCGGGACATGCCCATCGCCAGACCGCCGAGCATCACGTTGCGCTCGCCCGTGAGGTCGTTCATGAGGGCGGCGTTCACGCCGAGCAGCGAGGGCTGCCCGTCGGTGTACACCTTGCCCGACTCGCAGGGCAGCAGCCCGGCGATGGCGCGCAGCAGGGTGGACTTGCCGGAGCCGTTGGAACCGATCAGCCCGATGGCCTCGCCGCGGTAGGCGGTGAAGGAGACCCCGCGCACCGCGTGGACCTTGCGGACCCCGCGCGCCTCGTCGGTCTTCTTCTTGCCGCGGAGTATCTTGCTCAGGGCCGCGGTGGCACTGCCCCGCCCGCCGCCACCGGCGTTGACCCGGTAGACGATGTGGACGTCGTCCGCGATCACGGTGGGGATCGGGGCCCCGTTCGGCGCGGTGCCCCCGGGGCCCGCCTGGATGTGCATGTCAGCCACGGCCGTAACGCTCCTCAGCCTTCCAGAAGTACACGAAGCCGCCGATGCCGACGACCACGGCCCAGCCGAGCGCGAAGGCCCAGACGTGCGGGGGCAGGAACGACGAGTCGTACTTGTCGATCAGGGCGAACCGGATGAGGTCCATGTAGATCGCGGCCGGGTTCCACTGGAGCACGTCCGCCACCCAGACCGGGGCGTCCTTCAGGTAGACCCCGATGGAGAACATCACGCCGGAGGCGTACATCCAGGTCCGCATGATGAAGGGCATCAGCTGGGCGAGGTCCGGGGTCTTCGCACCCATCCGCGCCATGATCATGGCCAGACCGATGTTGAAGACGAACTGCAGGCACAGCGCCGGGATCACCAGCAGCCAGGACAGCTTCGGGTAGTTGCCGAAGCCCACGGCCACCGCGAAGACCACGATCATCGAGTACAGCAGCTGCTGGAGCTGCTGGAGCGAGAACGCGATCGGCAGCGAGGCCCGCGGGAAGTGCAGGGCGCGCACCAGGCCGAGGTTGCCGGAGATGGCGCGCACGCCCGCCATCACCGAGCTCTGCGTGAAGGTGAAGACGAAGATGCCCATCACCAGGAACGGGATGTAGGTGTCCTGGTCCATGCCGCGGCCGGCCTTCAGGATCAACCCGAAGATCAGGAAGTACACCAGGGCGTTCAGCAGCGGGGTCGCCACCTGCCAGATCTGCCCCAGCTTGGCCTGGCTGTACTGGGCCACCAGCTTCGCGGAGGAGAAGGCCACGATGAAGTGGCGGCGGCCCCACAGCTCCTTGACGTAGGCGGTGAGCCCGGGTCGGGCACCGCTCACCGACAGGCCGTACTTCGCGGCGAGCTCCGCCGGGGTCAGCCCCGCGTCGGGAGACGGCGGCGTGCTCGTGGCGAGGGCGCCGTCGTGGGTTGTGTCACTCACAAGTTGAAACTTTCGTCTTCAAGATGCGCAGCAAGGGCGGACATCGGGCGCGGTGCCCCCGGCCCGGGTGGAGTCCCCGGGTCCGAGGGACATGCTCCCAGAAGGGAGCTTGTCAGATGACGGGAGGTCGGCCCAGCCGGGTCAGCCGCCACACCGTGCGCCAGCGCATCGGCCTGCGGGGCCCGCACGGGGTGGCCCAGCCCTCCCGGAAACCGCCGAACCACGCCTTCAGCGCGGGCCCCGAGGGCTTGCGCAGCAGGGTCAGCAGCATCCACACGCCCAGGTAGACCGGGACCAGCGGGGCGGGCAGGTTGCGCCGGGCCAGCCAGACCCGGTTCCTGGCCACCATGCGGTGGTAGACCGCGTGCCGGGACGGAGCCGTCGTCGGGTGGTGCAGCACCATGTCGGCCCGGTAGTCGATCAGCCAGCCCGCGTCCAGCGCGCGCCAGGCCAGGTCGGTCTCCTCGTGGGCGTAGAAGAACTCGTCGGGAAGCCCGCCGACCTCCTCGAACACCTTGGTGCGGACGGCGTTCGCCCCGCCGAGGAAGGTGGTGACCCGGCTGGACCGCATCGGGTCCGAGGCCCGCAGCCGCGGCACGTGCCGCCGCTGGGTGACCCCGGTGTCCGGATCGGCGATCCGGAAGCTGACGATGCCCAGCTCCGGGTCCTCCGCGAAGGCCCGGCGACACAGCTCGGCCGTGTCCGTCCGGGCCAGCAGCCCGTCGTCGTCGAGGAAGAGCAGGGCGTCCACCTCGCGGCCGCCCGGCCCGAAGGCCGCGATGCCCGCGTTGCGACCGCCGGGGATGCCCAGGTTCTCCGGGAGGTCCACCGTACGGATGCCGGCGGGCAGCCCGGTCACCTTCACGCCCTGGCCCACCACGACGACCTCGACCGGCTCCCCGTCCTGCCGGGCCACCGAGTCCAACAGGGCCGCGAGCTCCTCGGGACGGTTGCCCATGGTGATGATGACGGCGCCCAGCCGCATCGCCGTGCTCACTTCAGCCTGCTGGAGGCCAGCACCGACACCAGGTGCAGGACGGTCTGGAGCAGCGCGATGCCCGCGAGCACCGCGACGCCGACGCGGGACCAGTACAGGTCCCCGCGCATCTGGTCGAGGACCGCCAGCACCAGGATCAGGAAGGACGCCTCGATGCCGAGGATCAGGCGGTGGAACTTCAGCGCCGACGCGGCCCGCCGGGCCAGCGCCATCCCGGAGGAACGCGGCTCGGCGGCCGCCTCCTTCACCGGCGGCAGACCGCCCTGGTGCCGGGCCACCCCGACCAGGTCCGTCTCCGCCTTGATCAGGATCGCGCCCAGCGCGGCCAGGGTGCCCAGGAAGGCCCACAGCCAATCGATCCGGCCGGTCCCCCACAGGTCGGCGGCGCGCAGGCCGAAGCCCACCAGGACCGCCGCGTCGCACAGGTAGGCGCCGACCCGGTCCAGGTACACGCCGGACAGCGAGTACTGCTGCTTCCAGCGGGCCACCTCGCCGTCCACGCAGTCGAGGAGGAGGTACAACTGCACCGCCACCACGCCGAGCACCGCGCCCCACACGCCCGGCACCAGCAGGGCCGGGGCGGCGAGGACCCCGCACAGGGTCATCAGGTACGTCAGCTGGTTGGGGGTGACCCGGGTGCCGACGAGGACGCGGGTGATGCGCAGGGAGATCTCGCGCATGTAGAGGCGTCCGCCCCAGTGCTCCCCGCTGCGGCGGTCCTTGACCCCCGCGGGGTGCACGACCGGGCGGAGCTCAGCTACGGATGGTCTGGGCATAGTCGGAGTAGGCGTCCCTGATCTCGGCGGCGGACAGGTTGAGGTGCTCCAGGACGGTGAACCGTCCCGGACGGGTCTGCGGGGCGTACTCCACGGCCCGGACGAACTCGTCCACGCTGAACCCGATCTCCTCGGGCAGCACGGGCAGTCCGTGGCGGCGCAGTACCTCGACGAAGAGGCCGGCCTGGTCGCCGGCCCCGCGCAGGTGCATGGCGAAGGCCGCGCCGATGCCGACCTGCTCGCCGTGGAGCGCGGAGCGGCCCGGGTACAGCAGGTCGAAGGCGTGGCTGATCTCGTGGCAGGCGCCGGAGGACGGGCGGCTGTCACCGCTGATCGACATGGCGATGCCGGACAGCACCAGGGCCTCGGAGAGCACGGTGAGGAACTCGTCGTCCCCGCAGCCCCCGGGGTGGCGCAGCACGGACTCGCCCGCGGTCCGCGCCATGGCGGCAGCCAGGCCGTCCACAGCCTCGCCGGTCACCCGGTGGGACAGCTCCCAGTCGGCGATCGCCGAGATGTTGGAGATCGCGTCGCCGATCCCGGCACGGATGAACCGCACCGGGGCCTCCTTGATCACGTCGAGGTCGATCACCATGGCGATCGGCGTCGGCACCCCGTAGGAGCCGCGGCCGTTGTCGTTGTCCAGGATGGAGACCGGCGAGCAGATCCCGTCGTGGGAGAGGTTGGTGGCGACGGCCACCATCGGCAGCCCGACCCGCGCCGCGGCGTACTTGGCCACGTCGATGATCTTCCCGCCGCCGAGGCCGACCACCGCGTCGTAGCGACGGCCCTTTATGTCGTCGGCGAGCTTGACCGCCGAGTCGATGGTGCCGTCGACGACCGGGTACCAGTCGGCGTGCGGGAGCACGGGCTCCAGCTTGCAGCGCAGCGCCCGGCCGGACCCGCCGCTGATCGCGATCGCCAGCTTCCCGGACGCCGAGATCCGCTGGTCGGCCAGGAGGCCGGCCAGGTCGTCCATGGCGCCGCGGGAGATGTCGACGACGACCGGCGACGGGATCAGCCGCGTCAGTACTGGCATGCGATCGTCCGACCCTTGGCCAGGTCGTCGTGGTTGTCGATCTCCACCCACCGGACGTCGCCGATCGGGGCCACGTCGATGGTGAAGCCGTCGTCGACGAGCTTCTGGTAGCCGTCCTCGTAGTAGAGGTCCGGGTCGCGCTCGAAGGTGGCCTTGAGGGCGTCGGCCAGGGCCTCGGCGGCCTCCGGCTCGATCAGGGTGACGCCGATGTACTCGCCGGTGGCGGTGGCGGGGTCCATCAGCTTGGTGATCCGACGGACGCCCTCGCCCTCGGCGGTGATGACCTTCATCTCCTCGTCGGCCAGGTTCTTGACCGTGTCCAGCGCGAGGATGATCTTCCGGTCCCCGCCGCGGGCCGCGAGGAGGGTCTTCTCCACGGAGACCGGGTGCACGGTGTCGCCGTTGGCGAGGATGACGCCCCGCTTCAGGACCTCACGGGCGCACCAGAGGGAGTAGGCGTTGTTCCACTCCTCGGCCTTGTCGTTGTCGATCAGCGTGATCTTCAGGCCGTACTTGGCCTCCAGCGCGGCCTGGCGCTCGTACACGGCCTCCTTGCGGTAGCCCACGACGATCGCGACCTCGGTGAGACCGACCTCGGCGAAGTTGCCCAGGGTCAGGTCGAGGACCGTCAGGCTCTCCTCCTGGCCCTCGGGGCCGACGGGCACGAGGGCCTTGGGGAGGGTGTCGGTGTAGGGACGCAGGCGGCGTCCGGCACCGGCAGCGAGTACAAGGCCGATCATGCTGGTTCTCCTTCGTCGTGTACGGCGGGTGCTCCGGAGGAGACCCAGAAGCGGATGCTCTCGACGAGCACCACCAGTGCCACGAACACGGCCAGGGCCGTGAGCGCGAACGGGAAGTCTTCGTGCGCGAGGACGGCGGACAGGACCACGGTCACCAGGACCCGGCCCTCGTGGCCGCCGATGGTCCGCACCAGCCAGTGCGGGGGCGCGCCGGTGCCGCCGCGGATGCGGTACACCGTGTCGTAGTGATGGTAGGCGACCGCCGCCACCAGGCCGAATGCCGCCGGGAGGGCCCCGTCGGCCTCGCTGCGGGCGGCGAGCACGAGCACGGTGCCGTACTCGGCGGCCCGGAACAGCGGGGGGAGCAGCCAGTCCAGCGAGCCCTTCAGCGGGCGGGCCACGGCCCGGCCCGACAGCAGGGCGTACAGCGCGGCGGCGGCCACGACCACCCAGGGGTCGCCCTGGACCAGGCCGCCGCCGAGCACGACGCAGGCGATCAGCGCGGTGAACAGGGGGCCGTAGGCGCGGCCGGCGACCTTGCCGGAGCCGGGGCGGGCCGCGAGCTCCGCGATCGGCCCGGAGTCCGTGAGGTCGGCCAGCGCGCGGGCGGCCCGGTCGGTGCGCTCGGCCTTGCGGGTCAGGGAGCGCAGCACGCGGCCGGCGGTGGTGTAGAGGGCGCCGAAGGCGCAGCCGATGATCAAGGCCCAGAAGACCACCCGGGGGGTGGTGACGGCCGTCAGGACGGCAATCATCGCCCAGCGCTCGCCGATCGGCAGGATGATCATGCGGCGGACCCAGACCGTCCAGCCGACGCTGTCCAGCTTGTCGGAGAGCGCGGCGGTGGGGCTGCTGTTCCCGGTGGCGTCGTGGTTGGCCTCGTTGAAGGAGAAGTCCACGACGTGCCGGCAGGTCATGAGGATCATCGCGCCGAGGGCCAGGGCCCACACGTCGTCCCCGTTGCGCGCCGCGCCGAGCGCGAGGCCCGCGTAGAAGGAGTACTCCTTGGCGCGGTCGAAGGTGGCGTCGAGCCAGGCGCCCATCGTCGAGTACTTCAGCGCGTACCGGGCCAGCTGCCCGTCGGTGCAGTCCAGCACGAAGGAGACGATCAGCAGGACGCCCGCGGCCACGTACCCGGCGCGGTCGCCGGTGGCCGCGCAGGCCGCCGCGATCAGCGCGGTGATCAGGGAGGCCGTGGTGACCTGGTTGGGGGTCAGGCCGCGGCGGGCGCACCAGCGGGCGATGTAGCGGGAGTACGGGCTGATGAAGAAGGTGGTGAAGAACCCGTCCCGGGACTTCACGGCGGTGCGCAGCCGCACCGCTTCCTCGTCCACGGCGGCCACGGCCGTGGAGGCCGCGATCCGGTCCTCGACCCCTTCGGGCACCTCGGCGACCAGGGTGCCCAGGTCGGGGCGGTGCAGCGGGGCGCCGTCGGCCTCCAGGACGGCGGCGAGCCGGTCGGGGAGGTTGTCGGCGAGGGGGTCGGGCTCGGCGGCGGCCCGCGCCAGGCGGTCGCGCAGCGGACCCCGCACGGCGAGGGCGCCGCGAACGGCGGCGGCGTCGAACCGCGGATCGGTCAGGGCCAGCCGCAGGGCGTGGGTGTGGCCGATGAAGCGGGTGTCCACCAGGGCCACGCGGTCCCCCTCGGGCACGGCGGCGAGCACGTGTCCGGCGTCCCAGGGCGCGGGTGCGTGCCGCACCTCGAAGCCGAGGGTGCGCAGTTCGCCTTCGAGCGGCGATCCGGGGACCGGCGGACCGGTGAGGATGGCGGTCGGCAGACGAACCCACTCCTTGACTTGCGGAACCCTGCGGAACTCTGCGGCCGGGCGCCCGGGTGGGGGCCGCGGCACGTCGGCAGAGGCTATCGGATGAATGGAAGGGCCCGTTCATCACCCGTTTACGCCCCGATAAGGCGGTGATCCGGGGGGCGTGGGCGAGGCCGTGATCATCATGGTCGATGGGCCCCGCGGGGGACAAACCGCCGGATGGTACGGTGGGTGCAGAGGCGTTCATCCGTGCGAGAACACGGGGGAAGCGCCGGGGCGCCGCTCCCGCGGTGGGCCCGGCCGGACGCCCTCACGAAGACAGCGCAGCAGGATCGGCGACCCGCGGGTCGCCACCGGAGAGCCCCGAGGAGGTGGGTTGATGACCGTCGTGAAGTGCGCCGCCGCATGCGGCGTGGACGCGTCCATCCCCACCTTCCGGGCTGCCGGCCCGGCCTGACCGCGCACCTTTCCTCCGCGCGGACAGCGCTCCCGGCCGTAGCCCTCCTTTCTTAGGGTTCACGTTGACCGACGACACCTTCTTCGAGGCGTTCCTCACCCTGCACCGCGGCCTGCCCCGACAGGGGCCCGGCTCCGATGCCACCACTCGTCACCTCCTCTCCCTCGCCGGACCGCTCCCCGAGCGGCCCCGGGTGCTCGACCTGGGCTGCGGTCCGGGCCGCAGCGCGCTGCTCCTCGCCGCCGAGGCGGGGGCCGAGGTGACCGCCGTCGACCTGCACCAGGGCTTCCTGGACGAACTGGCCGGGGCCGCCCGGGCCCGCGGGCTCGACGACCGCGTCCACCCGGTGCGCGCCGACATGGGCGACCTGCCCTTCCCCGACGGCTCCTTCGACCTGATCTGGGCGGAGAGCTCCGTCTACTCCATCGGCTTCGACACCGCGCTCCGCGCCTGGCGGCGGCTCCTCGCCCCCGGCGGCACCCTGGTGCTGACCGAATGCGTGTGGACCGACCGCGAGCCGTCCGAGCAGGCCCGCGCCTTCTGGGCCGAGCACTACCCGCTGCGCACCGACGCGGCGAACCTGGGGGCGGCCGCGGCCGCCGGGTACGGCGTGCTGGGCGCGTACGCGCAGCCGGAATCCGACTGGGACGCGTACTACGGCCCGCTCGGCGAGCGGGCCGAGCGGGCCGACACTTCCCTCCCGGGCATGACCGAGGCCGTGGCCGGGGCCCGGCGGGAGATCGCCCTGCGGCGCGATCACGGCGGCGCGTACGGCTACAGCGGGTACGTGCTGCGTCCGGTGGCCGAGGACGGCCGTTGGTCGGTCCGGCGGGAGCGGGCCGGGGAGGCGGAGGCGGTGTTCGCGGTGCACGCGGCGGCCTTCGAGACCCCGGCCGAGGCCGAGCTGGTGGACCGGCTGCGGGCCGACGACGCCTGGCTGCCGGAGCTGTCCTGGGTGGCCGAGGCCCCCGACGGGCGGATCGCCGCCCACTGCCTGATCACGCGCTGCCGGATCGGCGGGGCCCCGGCCCTGGTGCTGGCCCCGGTGGGCACGCTGCCGGAGTTCCAGGGCACCGGGGCCGGCGCGGCCGTGATCCGGGCCGCCCTGGACGCGGCCCGGGCGCTGGGCGAACCGCAGGTGCTGGTGCTGGGGCACCCCGGCTACTACCCGCGGTTCGGGTTCGTCCCGGCCGGCCCGTTCGGAATCGATCTTCCGTTCGAGGTCCCGGCCGAGGCGCACATGGTGTCGTTGCTCGACCCGGCCGCTCCGGTCCCCTCGGGGGCCGTGGCCTACGCGCCGCCGTTCGGGGTCTGACCGGCGCAAACCGAGGTGTCCGCCAGGGCCCTAGGGGGGTGGCCCCGCCGATCAGGCACGATCGGCGGGGCCACCCCCGTCCTTGGCCGACAGTGGACATGCGGAAACGGGCGAAGTGCGGGCCTCCACTTTTTGTGCGGCAGACTGAAAGCCGAAGTCCGAAGCCGAAGGATGGTCATGCCGATCACACCAGCCACCGCCGCCACCAGCGCGTCTTCCCGTGCCGATGCCAGCGACGAGCCGATCATGCTCGAACTGGTCGACGAGTCGGGTCGGACCATCGGCACGGCGGAGAAGCTCTCCGCGCACCAGGCCCCGGGGCAGCTGCACCGCGCCTTCTCGGTGTTCCTCTTCGACGGCGCGGGGCGGATGCTGCTCCAGCAGCGGGCGCTGGGCAAGTACCACTCCCCGGGCGTCTGGTCGAACACCTGCTGCGGGCACCCCTACCCCGGCGAGTCCCCCTTCGCGGCGGCCGCCCGCCGCACCCACGAGGAGCTGGGCCTGTCCCCCGCGCTGATGGCGGAGGCGGGCACGGTCCGCTACAACCACCCGGACCCGGCCTCGGGACTGGTGGAGCAGGAGTTCAACCACCTGTTCGTGGGACTCGCGCAGGCTCCGGTGGACCCGGACCCCTCGGAGGTCAACGACACGGTGTTCGTGACGGCGGAGGAGCTGGCCAAGCGGCACGCGGCCGATCCGTTCTCGGCCTGGTTCATGACCGTGCTCGACGCGGCCCGGCCCGCGATCCGCGAGCTCACCGGCGAGGCCGCGGGCTGGTAGCCCCGGCGGGGCGGCGGGTGTCGGTGCCGGTCAGCGGCCCGGGGCGAGCGGCAGCGCCGCCCAGATCACCTTGCCGCCCCCGGCCGTGTGCTCCACGTCGCAGGTGCCGCCCGCCTCGGCGGTGATCTCGCGCACCAGCAGTAGGCCCCGGCCGCCGGTCTGGCCGAAGTCGGCCTCCAGCGCCTTGGGGCGGTACGGGTGGTCGTCCTCGACGGCCACCCGTACCCAGCGCGGTCCGACGGCCACCTCGACGGCCACCTCCGGCGACAGCAGAGCGGCGTGCCGGACGGAGTTGGTCACCAGCTCCGACACGATCAGCAGCAGGGAGTACAGGGTGTCCGGGTCGGCCGGGACGCCCTGCCGGTGCAGCAGGTCCCGGACGGCCCGGCGGGCCTGCGGAACGGATTCTTCAACCGCCGGTGCGGTGAATCTCCACACGCCTTGATAGACGGGCTCACTGTCTCCGGGGGGTGGCCCGTCCATGTCCCGGCCCCCGTCTTCGCGCTCGATCGTCTCCACAGGGCAAGGGTGGGGACCCGCGGGCCCCTCACCTGCGCCCTGACCAGAAGTCAGCGCTTATCGGACGCTTTTTGACCGGTGGTTTATGACAGGGTCAGTTGTGGGACTGGTCCTGATCTTCCGGAGAGCGCTTCGTGGCCTGACCGGTCCCGCCGCGCACGGCGCCCCCGGCGGCATCCGGAACCCCGCCCGCCCCGGCCGTCCCGGCCGCCCCCGCACGCGCGGCCAGCGCCGCCTCGGCCGCCTGCTCCTCGGTCTCCCCCACCAGCCCGAGGAGGCGGCGGGCTCCCCAGCCCACCCCGATCAGGCTGAGCCCGTCGAAGAGCAGGGCCAGCGAGAAGAAGGTGCCGATCACGTACTGGCTGCTGCCCGGCCAGCCCGCCAGGACCAGCACGCCCAGCAGCACTCCGAAGGCGCCCTGGACGAGGGCCAGGCCGAGGTTGGGGCCGCGCACGACCAGGGCCCCGGCCAACCGGAACACCCCGCCGGTGAGGAACAGCAGCGCGGCGAACATGGTCAGCGCCTCGGCACTGGCCTCGGGGCGCCGCAGGATCACGAAGCCCGCGGCCAGGTTGACGGCCGCCACGATCACCGAGAGCCAGAAGTAGTTCGTCTTGCGGGACTGCACGGCCTGGACGAGGCCGACCACCCCGCCGATGAGCAGCAGCCAGCCGAAGAGGAACATCGAGGTGAGGGTGGCGAAGCCGGTGTAGAAGAGGCCCACCAGCCCGGCCAGCACCAGCACCACGCCGAGCGCCGCCAGCAGGGCGAAACCCCGGCCCAGCTTCCTGCGCCCCTTCAGGGCCTCCTCGCGGGCCCGCTCCGCCTCGGTACGGTCGGCTGCCATGAGCGCTCCTTCTCCCGGCGCCCCCCTGGCGGACTCTCCCGATCATAGGAGCGGGCGGGCGGGATAGCATCCGGCGCATGGACGCCCAGCTGCACCACACCCTCGCGGACGGGGTGGCCACCGTGGTCGTCTCGCACCCCGCCAAGCGCAACGCCATGACCGCCGGGATGTGGCGGGCGCTGCCCCCGCTGCTGGCGGAGCTGGCCGCGGATCCGGCGGTGCGGGCCCTGGTGCTGACCGGCGCGGGCGACACCTTCTGCGCGGGCGCCGACATCGCGGACCTGCGCGCGCCGGAGCCGGGGGCGGAGCCCCAGGCCCTGGCCGTCGCCGCCGAGGAGGCGCTGGCGGCGTTCCCCCGGCCCACCCTGGCGGCCGTGCGCGGGTTCTGCGTGGGCGGTGGCTGCCAGCTGGCGGCCGCCTGCGACCTGCGGTTCGCCGAGGAGGGCGCCTCCTTCGGGATCACCCCGGCGCGGCTGGGCATCGTCTACCCGGCCTCCTCCACCCGGCGGTTGGTCTCCTTGGTGGGGCCCTCCACCGCCAAGTACCTGCTGTTCTCGGCCGAATTGATCGGGTCCGAGCGGGCGCTGCGGACCGGACTGGTGGACGAGGTGCTGCCCGTGGGGCAGTTGGACAAGCGGGTGGCCGAGTTCACCGCGGTGCTCGCCTCCCGGTCGCTGCTGACCCAGGCCGCCGCGAAGGAGTTCGCGGACGGCCGGGAGGGGCGCGAGGCCCACTGGGCGGAGCAGGCCCGGCGGGGCGGCGACACCGCCGAGGGGGTCGCCGCCTTCCTGGAGCGCCGGGCCCCGGTGTTCACCTGGCCGGGGCCCGGCCGGGGCGGCCCGAACCGCTGACCCCGCGCGGGGCCCGGGCGGGGCCGCGGGTGCCTCGGCGGGGCTCAGGAACCGGCGACGGACGCCGCCCGCCACTCCGCGACCAGGTCCGCGGGGGCCTTCTCCGGGGACCCGGCGTCGTAGGGCGGCTGCGGGTCGTACTCCGTCAGCAGCTGGACGGACTGGGCCACCCGGTCCCCGGCGATCCGGCCCAGCAGGGTCAGGCCCATGTCGATGCCGGAGGAGACCCCGGCCGCGGTGACGTACTTGCCGTCCGTGACCACCCGCTCCCCGGTGGGCTCGACGCCCATGCCGGCCAGCTGGTCCAGGGCCAGCCAGTGGGAGGTGGCGCGGCGGCCTTCGAGCAGCCCGGCCGCCGCGAGCAGCAGGGACCCGGTGCACACCGAGGTGGTCCAGGTGGTACCGGCGTCGACGGTCCGCAACCAGTCCAGTACGGCCGGGTTCGTCATCTGCGCGGACGGGTCGGGCGCGCCGGGGACGATCACGATGTCCGGGGCGGTGACCTCGGAGAGGGCCTTGTCGGCGACGAAGGCGAGTGAGCCGGAGTCGTTGCGGACCGGACCGGGGGTCTCGGCCACGAACACGGTCTCCGCCTCGGGGAGGCGGCCCAGGGTGTCGTAGGGGCCGATGGCGTCGAGGGCCGTGAAGCCTTCGTAGAGCAGGACGGCGATCTGCACGGGGTCCTCCGAGATAGTTTGTAGTGTCACATGTGAAGTTGCACGGTCATGGGTCACACTGCGGCATGACCGGTCACACAACGCTCAGCCGCGCGGGCCGCGCGGCCCGAACCGGCGGCGGTACTCGGCCGGGGACTGCCCGAGGGCCTTGAGGAAGGCCCGTCGCAACGCCTCCGGGGTGCCGTAGCCACAGGCCCGCGAGATCTGCGCGACCCCCTCGGAGCTGTCCTCCAGCAGCCGCCGGGCGTGCTCCACGCGGACCCGCTCCACGTACCGCCCCGGGCTCACGCCGGTCTCGGCGTGGAAGGCCCGCGCGAACTGCCGCGGGGAGAGCCGGGCCCGGTCCGCCAACGCCGCCACCGTCAGGTCCCGCTCCGGGTGCTCGCTGACGTACCGCTGCACCTCCCGCAGCGGCTCCCGCCGGGCGGTCTGCGCCGCCAACTGGGCACTGAACTGGGCCTGGTTGCCGGGCCGGTGGAGGAAGACCACGAGGTGCCGGGCCACCTCCAGCGCGACGTCCCGCCCCAGGTCCTCCTCGACCAGGGCCAGCGCCAGGTCGATCCCCGCGGTCACCCCCGCGGAGGTGGCCACGTGGCCGTCGCGGACGTACACGGGATCGGCCTCGACCGTCACGCGCGGGTACTTCCGGGCCATCGCCTCGCACACCAGCCAGTGCGAGGTCGCCCGCCGCCCGTCCAGCAGCCCGGCCTCGGCCAACAGCAGCGAACCCGTGCACACCGACACCAGCCGGGGCGCCCGCGGCCCGTGCTCCCGCAGCCAGTCCACCAGCCGCGGATCCGGTTCCCGGGTGCCCTCCCCGCCCGGCACCAGCAGGGTGTGCGCGGCCGGCGCCTCCGCCAGCGAGCCGTCCGGCACCAGCCGCAGCCCGCTGCACGTGCGGACCGGGCCGCCGTCCAGGGAGGCGGTGCGGATCCGGTACCCCGGCCCGCGCCCGGTCCGGTCGGCCCCGCTGAACACCTCGACGGGGCCGGTGACGTCGAGGCTCTGCACCCCGTCGAAGAGGACGACCACCACGGTTCGCTGCGCCATGTCCCCATGCTCGTGCGTGCCGGCGGGCGACCGCAATGACGTGCTTCCCACCTTTGCTGCCATGCCCCGGACCACCCGACCCCACCTCGCCAAGTCCGCCCGCCAGGTGGCCGGAAATCACCTCTCCGGGGCCCGGAAGGGCGGTTAGCGTGCGCGCATGACGACCACTCTGCCCGCCCTCGCGGTCCGCAACTGCGCCCAGGGCACGCTCAACCCGATGCACGCGATCCTGTACTTCGCCCCCGAGCACACCTCCGAGATCACCGCCGCCGGCATCAAGGACCCGCAGGGCGCCGCCCTCGCCGCGCGGGCCGCCGCCCTCGGTGCCGTCGGCCCCGGCGCGGTCGCCGCCGCCTTCTTCAACTACGACCACGGGCTGCTGGCCCGGCACTTCCCCGCGGTGTGGCGGGAGGCCTCCCCGGAGGTGGTGCTGGAGGCCCGCACCCGGGCCGCCGACACCACCCTGCGGCGCCTCCTCGGCGAGGAGGTCATAGCCTCCGCGGAGATGGCCGAGGCCGCCGAGCTGGCCCTGCGGGCCACCGAGGCGTGCACCCGGCACGGCCGGATCCTGTACTCCGCCCACGCCGACCTGCCGGTGCCCGAAGAGCCGCACCTGGCCTACTGGCACGCGGCCACCCTGCTCCGCGAGCACCGCGGCGACGGCCACATCATCGCGCTGGTCGCGGCGGAGCTGGACCCGATCGAGTCGCTGGTCTCGCACACCGCCTCCGGCCTCGGCATGACCCCCAAGTGGACCAAGCTGACCCGCGGTTGGACCCAGGAACAGCTGGACGCCGCCAAGGACCGACTGCGCGCCCGCGGGGTCCTCGACGCCGAGGGCGAACTCACCCCGGCCGGACTGGACCTGCGCGAGGAAGTGGAGCGGGAGACCGACCGCCTGGACCGGGCCCCGTACGAACACCTCGGCGCGGCCGGCACCGCCCGCCTGACCGAGCTGGGCCAGGGCTGGTTCATGAAGGCCCTCGGCAACGGCGCCTTCCCCCGGGACCTCCTCGGCAAGGGCTGAGCCCGCCCCCCGCTCCCGTGCCGGTCCGGCCCGGCCGGACCGGCGGTCCGCCGCCCACCTGCCACAATTGCAGCCTTCAGGCTGATACGAAGGCGGGAACGACGAGTGACCACGTCCATCGAAGGCAGGATCGCCGAGGAGCTCGGCGTACGGGAACGCCAGGTGAAAGCCGCCGTCGAGCTGCTCGACGGCGGCTCGACCGTGCCCTTCATCGCGCGCTACCGCAAGGAAGCGACCGAGATGCTCGACGACGCGCAGCTGCGCACGTTGGAGGAGCGGCTGCGCTACCTGCGGGAGCTGGAGGACCGCCGGACGGCGGTGCTGGAGTCCGTACGCGAGCAGGGCAAGCTGGACGCCGCCCTGGAGGCGAGCATCCTCGCCGCCGACACCAAGGCCCGGCTGGAGGACATCTACCTCCCGTTCAAGCCGAAGCGGCGGACCAAGGCGCAGATCGCCCGCGAGGCCGGACTGGAGCCGCTGGCCTCCGCCCTGCTGACCGACCCCTCCCGGGACCCGGCGGAGGCCGCCGCGGCCTACGTGGACGCCGAGCGGGGCGTGGCGGACGCCGCGGCCGCCCTCGAAGGCGCCCGGGCCGTCCTCACCGAGCGGTTCGCCGAGGACGCCGACCTGATCGGCGAGCTCCGCGAACGCATGTGGAACCGCGGCAGCCTCACCGCGAAGGTCCGCGAGGGCAAGGAGGAGGCGGGGGCGAAGTTCTCCGACTACTTCGAGTTCGCCGAACCCTTCACCGCGCTCCCCTCGCACCGGGTCCTGGCCCTGCTGCGCGGCGAGAAGGAGGACGTCCTCGACCTGGCCCTGGAGCCGGAGGAGCCCGCCGCGGACGGCGCGCCCCGCGTCCGGTCCTCCTTCGAGGACGCGGTGGCGCACCGCTTCGGGATCACCGACCGCGGCCGTCCCGGCGACAAGTGGCTCGCGGACACCGTCCGCTGGGCCTGGCGCACCAAGATCCAGGTGCACCTGGGCATCGACCTGCGGACCCGGCTGCGGCAGTCCGCCGAGGACGAGGCGGTCCGGGTGTTCGCCGCGAACCTCCGCGACCTGCTCCTCGCCGCCCCCGCGGGCACCCGCGCCACCCTCGGCCTGGACCCCGGGTTCCGCACCGGCGTCAAGGTGGCCGTGGTGGACGCCACCGGCAAGGTCGTCGCCACCGACGTGATCCACCCGCACGTGCCGGCGAACCGCTGGGACGAGGCCCTGGACAAACTGGCCCGACTGGCCCGCCGGCACGAGGTGGAGCTCGTCGCCATCGGCAACGGCACCGCCTCCCGCGAGACCGACCGGCTGGCCGCCGAGCTCTGCTCCAAGCACCCGGAGCTGGGGCTCACCAAGGTGATGGTGTCCGAGGCGGGCGCCTCCGTGTACTCGGCCTCCGCCTTCGCCTCCCAGGAACTCCCCGAGCTGGACGTGTCCCTGCGCGGTGCGGTGTCCATCGCCCGCCGCCTCCAGGACCCCCTCGCGGAACTCGTCAAGATCGACCCGAAGTCCATCGGGGTCGGCCAGTACCAGCACGACCTGTCCGAGGTGAAGCTCTCCCGGTCCCTGGACGCCGTCGTCGAGGACTGCGTCAACGGCGTCGGCGTGGACGTCAACACCGCCTCGGCCCCGCTGCTCTCCCGGGTCTCCGGCATCAGCGCCGGCCTCGCCGAGAACATCGTGGCGCACCGCGACGCCAACGGCCCCTTCCGCAGCCGCCGCGGGCTCAAGGACGTGGCCCGCCTCGGCCCCAAGGCGTACGAACAGTGCGCGGGCTTCCTGCGGATCCGCGACGGCGAGGACCCCCTGGACGCCTCCAGCGTGCACCCCGAGGCGTACCCGGTGGTGCGGGCCATGGGCAAGCAGGCGGGCGGCGAGGTCGCCGCGCTGATCGGCAACACCTCGGTGCTGCGCTCGCTGCGGCCGGAGTCCTTCGTGACGGACTCCTTCGGCCTGCCCACCGTGACGGACATCCTGCGCGAGCTGGAGAAGCCCGGCCGCGACCCCCGCCCGGCGTTCCGCACCGCGGGCTTCAAGGAGGGCGTCGAGAAGATCGGCGACCTGGAGCCGGGCATGGTGCTGGAGGGCGTGGTCACGAACGTGGCCGCCTTCGGCGCCTTCGTGGACGTGGGCGTCCACCAGGACGGCCTGGTGCACGTCTCGGCCATGTCGAAGAACTTCGTCAAGGACCCGCGGGAGGTGGCCAAGCCCGGGGACATCGTCCGCGTGAAGGTCCTCGACGTGGACATCCCCCGGAAGCGGATCTCCCTCACGCTGCGCCTGGAGGACGAGGCGGAGGCCGCGGCCGGCGGGGGCCGGCAGCGGGGCGAACGCGGCGAGCGGCCCCGCGGCGGACGGGCCCCGCAGCAGCGAGGCGGCGGCGCGGGCGGCACCGGCGGAACCCGTCAGGGCGGCGGCGACCGGCGCGGCGGACGGCGCGAGGGCACCCCGCCGCCCGCCAACAGCGCCATGGCCGACGCCCTGCGCCGGGCGGGCCTCACCGACCCCGAGGGACGCCGCCGCGGCTGATGGCTTGAATTCGAAGCCCCGTTCGGGCCCGGCCTTGCCAAGGCGGGGACAAGATCGGTAGGGATGACGGAGGGCGGGTGCGCCACGACGGCGCGCGCCGCCCTCCGTCCATCCTGCGGACCCGTTCCCGCGCCCGGCCGTCCCGAAGGCTCAGGACCCCATGACCGCTTCCGCACCTGCCTACCGACGCTGCGCCCGGACGGGTCCCAGGAGGGAGCACACGGTGCCCTACGGCCACCACGGACTGCGCAAACGCTGCGAGGCCGTCCTCGCCGGCCTCGACCTGCCGCACCCGTTCTCCCTGGAAGCCCTGTGCGCGCGGATCGCCGCCCGGCGGGGCCGGCCCATCCGGCTGCACCCGCTGCCCCCGGAGGCCGCCGCTTCGGGGGTCTGCGGACTGTGGGTGGGGACCGCCACCGTGGACTACGTGTTCTACGAGGACCGCACCACCCGCCTGCACCGCGAGCACATCGTCCTCCACGAGCTGGGCCACATCCTCTTCGGTCACCATTCCCTGGAGGGCGAGGACCCCGCGGAGGGTGGTGTTCCGGTCGTTCTCGGCCGGACGAACTACACCACCCGGCAGGAGCGGGAGGCCGAACTCCTCGCCAGCATGATCCGCACCGAGGCCGGTCCGCGGCCCGGTCGCGCCCCGCGCGGCACCCTCGAACGGCTCGGTTCCGCCCTCGGCATGGGGAGCGCCGATGCGGGCTGACCTCGCCGCGTTCGGCACGTGGCTGGCCCTGCCCTCGGTGCTGCTGCTGTGGGCGGCGGTGCTGTTGCGGGCCCCCGCCGCGGTGCGCTCCCCGGAGCAACGCGGACTGCTGCTGGCCGTGGCCACCGCCGCCGGGGCCATGACCCTCAACCTGCCCGAGGTGGTGGAGGCGGCCCAGCGCGCCCCCGGCACCGCCCACCTCGTGGGGCTGGTCCGCAACCTCACCGGGGTGCTGTCCGCGGGCGCGGTGCTCTACTTCGTCTCCGCGAGCACCGGCGGGCGACGGCTGCGGCCCGCCTCGGCGGCGGCCACGGTCGTGCTGTCCGCGGCGCTGCTGGTCCTGGACGCCACCGCCCCCGCGCACCGGCTGCACGGGATGCCGCCGGGCGGCGAGCCGGTGCCCTCCCTGGCGTACTGGCTGGTGCTGATCTCGGCCCACCTGGTGGCCAACACGGTCTGCGTGGCGGTCTGCTGGCGGTACGGCGGGCGGGCGGGGAACCGGGCGCTCGCGCTGGGGCTGCGCCTGTTCGGGCTGGGCACGGCGCTGGCGGGGCTGTTCTGGCTGGCGTACCTGCTGAAGGCGCTGGCGGGCGTCGAGTGGCCGCTGCCGTACCTGCCGCTGCTGATGAACCTGCACGGGGTGCTGCGGGCGGCCGCGATCCTGTTGCCGACGCTGTTCCTGGCGCGCCGCACCCTCGGCGACGTGACGGCGGCCTGGCGGCTGTGGCCGCTCTGGCGGGACCTGGTGCAGGCCGTGCCGCACGTGGCCCTGCACGCGCCGCGCGCCTCCCGGCTGTTGGAGCTCCTGTGGCCGCCGGTCCCGCGGGACCTGCTGGTGTACCGCAAGGTGATCGAGACCCGGGACGCCATCCTGACCCTGAACGAGTACGTGGCCCCCGGCGTCCCCGAACAGGCCCGCCGGTACGTGGCGGAGACCGGGACGGTCGGACCGCGCGTGGAGGCGGCCGTGCTGGCCTGTGTGATCAACGAGGCGCGGCGGGCCAAGGACCTCGGCCGGCCGGCCGTACCGGGCGGCTACGGGGCGGGGCCCATCGAGTGCGGGGACCTGGCGGGCGAGCGCCGTTTCCTGGTGGACGTGGCGGAGGCGTACGGGGCCCCGAGCACGGACGCCTTCCGCCCGGAGCCGGATTAGGTCGGGGCGCGCCGGGCCGGGCCGCACGCAGCGGCGCCGCATCACATTGCCATGTCACGCATCACGCACCAACGTCACGTGTCACACATCGAGGTGGAAGCTCTCTTGACCACTGTGCTCATCACCGGCGCCGGCTCCGGGCTCGGCGCCGCCTTCGCCCGGCAGTTCGCGGCCCGCGGCTGCGATCTGGTGCTCGTCGCCCGGGACGAGGGCCGGCTGGAGCGGACCGCGGCCCGGCTCACCGACACCTTCGGCGTGGCCTGCGAGGTGCTGCCCGCCGACCTGCTCGACCCCGCGGCCTGCGCGGCGGTCGCCGACCGGCTGCGGGATCCGGACCGTCCCGTGGACGTCCTGGTGAACAACGCCGGCTTCGGGCTGCCCGCGCCGTTCCCGTACAACCCCGTCGAGGACGAGGAGCGGATGCTGGAGCTGCTCGTGCGGGTGCCGCTGCGGCTGACCCACGCGGTGGTGCCGGGCCTGCGGGAGCGTCGGCGCGGCGCGGTGCTCAACGTGTCCTCGGTGGCGGGGCTGCTGCCCACCGGCACCTACGGGGCGGCGAAGGCGTGGCTGACCTCCTTCAGCGAGTCCCTGCGGGTGGACCTGGCCCCGTACGGGGTGCGGGTGCTGGCCGTGGTGCCCGGGTTCACCCGCACCGAGTTCCAGGAGCGGGCGGGCATGGACCCGGACGCCCTCAAGGACGTGCCGTGGCTGGAGCCCGACCAGGTGGTCGCGCAGGCGTTCAAGGACCTGGCGCGGTCCCGGCCGGTGAGCGTGGCCGGGTGGCGGTACAAGGCGTACGCGCAGGCCGTCCGGCACCTGCCGCGGCACCTGGTCGCGAGCCGGATGGCGCGGACCCGACGCCCCCCGGCCGGCCCCTGAGGGCCGGCCGGGGCGCCGCCGCGCCGGGTCCCCGGGTCGATCGGCACGGCGGGCCCGGCGGGCCCGCCGGTCAGTCCTCGGTGACCTTGCCGTCCTCGACGCGGAGCCGGCGGGTGGTGCGCACGGCGTCCAGCATCCGCCGGTCGTGCGTGACCAGCAGCAGGGTGCCCGTGTAGGACTCCAGGGCCGCTTCCAGCTGCTCGATGGCCGGCAGGTCGAGGTGGTTGGTGGGCTCGTCGAGGACGAGGAGGTTCACGCCTCGGCCCTGGAGCAGGGCCAGGGCCGCGCGGGTGCGCTCCCCCGGCGACAGGCTCCCGGCGGGGCGCAGCACGTGCGCCGCCTTCAGGCCGAACTTGGCGAGCAGGGTGCGGACCTCGGCGGGCTCGGTGTCGGGCACGGCGGCGCAGAAGGCGTCCAGGAGGGGTTCCTCGCCGAGGAACAGTCCGCGGGCCTGGTCCACCTCGCCGACGAGGACCCCGGAGCCCAGGTGGGCGCTGCCGGAGTCGAGGGGGACCCGGCCGAGGAGGACGCCGAGGAGGGTGGACTTGCCGGCGCCGTTGGCTCCGGTGATCGCGATCCGGTCGGCCCAGTCGATCTGGAGGCTGACGGGTCCGAAGGTGTAGTCCCCGCGACGGACCTCGGCCCCGTTGAGGGTGGAGACCACGGAGCCGGAGCGGGGGGCCGCGGCGATCTCCATGCGGAGCTCCCACTCCTTGCGGGGTTCCTCGACCACCTCCAGCCGTTCGATGGCGCGCTGGGTCTGCCGGGCCTTGGCGGCCTGCTTCTCGCTGGACTCGCCGCGGAGGTTCCGGCCGATCTTGTCGTTGTCGCCGGCCTTGCGGCGGGCGTTGCGGACGCCCTTGTCCATCCAGTTGCGCTGCATGAGGGCGCGGCCCTCCAGCGCGGTGCGCTTGTCGGCGTACTCCTCGTAGTCCTCGCGGGCGTGCCGGCGGGCGGTGGCCCGCTCCTCCAGGTAGGACTCGTAGCCGCCGCCGTAGAGGTTGATCTGCTGCTGGGCGAGGTCGAGTTCGAGGACCTTGGTGACGGTGCGGGTCAGGAACTCGCGGTCGTGGCTGATGACGACGGTGCCCGCGCGCAGGCCGGTGACGAACTCCTCCAGGCGGCGCAGGCCGTCGAGGTCGAGGTCGTTGGTGGGCTCGTCGAGGAGGAAGACGTCGTAGCGGGAGAGCAGCAGGGAGGCGAGTCCGGCGCGGGCGGCCTGGCCTCCGGAGAGGGCGGTCATGGGCTGGTCGAGGCCGACGGCGAGGCCGAGGGAGGCGGCGACCTCCTCGGCGCGTTCGTCGAGGTCGGCGCCGCCGAGGGCGAGCCAGCGTTCCAGGGCGAGGTTGTAGTCGTCGTCGGCGCCGGGGGTGCCGTCGACGAGTCCCTGGGTGGCGGTGTCGAGCTCGGTCTGGGCGGCGGCGACGCCGGTGCGGCGGGCCAGGAACGCGCGCACGGACTCGCCGGCGCGGCGTTCGGGTTCCTGGGGGAGGTGGCCGACGGCGGCCGTGGGCGGGGAGAGGCGCACCTCGCCGTCCTCGGGGCGGTCGAGGCCGGCGAGGAGGCGGAGCAGGGTGGACTTTCCGGCCCCGTTCACGCCGACGAGGCCGATGACGTCCCCGGGGGCGACGACCAGGTCGAGTCCGGCGAAGAGGGTGCGCTCGCCGTGGCCTGCGGCGAGTTCCTTGGCGACGAGGGTTGCAGTCATTTGCCCACGATCCTAGCCGGGGCGGGGGTGGGTCCCGCCGGGGCGGCGGGCCTCGGGCGAGAGGGGGCGGACGTGGCCCTCCACCGGGGGGAAGGGCGGCTTCCGGGGCTCCGGGGACCCGAGGGTTTCGGCCGAATGGCGATCATGTGACAGCAGGGGTCGTGGACATGACGGGGGACGCCGGGGATGAATACGGTCGAACGCAACCACGGCACCTACCACTTGGAGCTCTCGTGCACCGCAAAGTCATCGCCCCGAGCGTGCTTGCCGCCTCCCTTCTGCTGGTGATCCCGGCGTCGGCCGCAAGTTTCGCTCCGGGCGCCCCGGGTATCGGTGATCCCTATTACCCGGCCAGCGGCAACGGCGGATACGACGTTTCCCATTACGACCTGAGGCTCCAGTACCAGCCGAAGACGGACCTGCTGGAGGGCACGGCGACCATCCTCGCCACCACCACCCAGGACCTGTCCCGGTTCAACCTGGACTTCGGCCTGAAGGTCAGCGAGGTGCGGGTCAACGGAATCAGGGCCGGGTTCGCCACCTCGGGCACCCAGGAGCTGGAGGTGACCCCGGCGAGCCCGCTGGCGAAGGGCAAGTCGGTCACCGTCGTCGTGAAGTACGCGGGCAAGCCCTCCGAGCTGAAGGTGGACGGCTGGACCGCCTGGCACCGCACCCCGGACGGCGGTGTGGCGGCGCAGGAGCCGGACTCGGCCATCTGGTGGTTCCCGAGCAACGACCACCCGCTGGACAAGGCCACCTTCGACGTGTCGGTGAACGTGCCGGACGGCACCCAGGCCATCAGCAACGGCGTGCTCCAGTCGTCGAGCTCGAAGCTGGGCTGGACCCGGTACAACTGGCGGTCGAACAAGCCGCAGGCCACCTACCTGGCCACGCTCGCGGTCGGCAAGTTCGACATCACCACCGACACCACGGCCAACGGTCTGCCGATCCTGAACGCCTACAGCAAGGACCTGGGCGACAACGCCGGCGCGGCGCGGGCCAGCCTGGAGCGGACCGGCGAGGTGGCCGACTGGCTGACCGGGTACTTCGGCCCGTACCCGTACAACGCGCTCGGCGGCTACGTCCCGAACGTGACCAGCGGCTACGCCCTGGAGACGCAGACGCGGCCCTTCTACAGCCCGCGGCAGTTCGCCAACGGCGCGAACGTGCAGGTGGTCGTGCACGAGCTGGCCCACCAGTGGTACGGGAACAGCGTGTCGGTCCGCGGCTGGAAGGACATCTGGATCAACGAGGGCTTCGCCCGCTACAGCCAGTGGCTGTGGTCGGAGAAGGAGGGCGAGGGCACCGCGCAGGAGCTGGCGGACTGGGTGTACGCGACCCGTCCCGCGGAGGACCCGTTCTGGCAGGTCAAGCCGGGTGACCCGGGCCCGGAGAACCAGTTCCACGGGGCCGTGTACGACCGGGGCGCGCTGGCCCTGCAGGCGCTGCGGAACGAGATCGGCGACGAGAAGTTCTTCGCGGTCCTGAAGGGCTGGCCGACGGAGTTCGCGCACGGCAACGCCTCCGTGGCCGAGTTCACCCGGTACGCCGAGCGGATCTCCGGCAAGCGGCTGGCGGGGCTGCTGGACACCTGGCTGTACCGGTCCGGGAAGCCGGCGGCGGGCCCGTCGAAGCCGGCGTCGAAGCCGAAGCGCGGCAACCTGCGCGGGGCGGCCCCGAAGCCGGTGCAGCCGAAGTCCTGGAAGAAGATCGCCGCGACGGACTCTGTGCACGACCACGACGCGCACCGCTGACCGCGGCGGCCCTCGGGCCCCGCGCCGTCGGACTCCCGGGCCCGGGCGGCCGTCCCTCAGGGGGCAGCCGCCCGGGCCCGGCGCGCGAGGGGCAGGTACCGCAGCCGGTCCGGGAGCAGGGCGACGAGCACGCCGACGGCGCGGCTGAACAGGCGCAGTCGGCGCTGCCGGCCGGGGGTCCAGGGCAGGCCGAGGGCGGTGCGGGCCTCGGGGGGCAGGTAGCCGACGGTGAGGAAGGCCCGCAGCCGCAGGAAGGGCCGGCGCAGCAGGGGCCACAGCAGCCGCAGCGCGATGCGGAGCGGGCGGGGACCGCGGTCGGGGGCGGGGAGGGCGGCGTCGGTGTCGAGGAGTTCCCGGGCGACGCCGGTCAGGCGGAGCCGGGTGGTGACCACGTGGTGGAAGTGCTCGCGGTAGGCCGTCGCGTCGGGGGGCATGTCGCGGTCGTGGATGCCGAGGACCCGGCCGAGCCGGAGCCATTCGGCGTAGAGGGCCTCGGTTTCGGCGGGGTCCAGGGGGCGGGGCCAGAGCAGCCCGAAGGCGTGCAGCTGCACGGCGAAGCCGGAGGCGTGCACCCAGGCCCAGGTGTCGGGGTCGAGGGCGCGGTACGGGGTGCCGTCGGGGGCGGTGCCGTGGATGTCGCGGTGGAGGCGGCGGAGCCTGCGGCCCTCGGCGGCGGCGTCCGCGCCTCCGTACACCCAGCGCTGGACGGATTCCACGGACCGGACCCCGCGGCCCCAGGGGTCGGTGCGGAAGACCGAGTGCCGGTCCACTCCGGCGGCGATGGCGGGGTCGGCGACCTGGAGGAGGAAGGAGGCGGGCAGCAGCAGGAGCATCCGGAGGTCGCCGGTGACGTTCCAGAGGATGCCGTCCCGGGGCGGGGGGAGCGGGTCCATGGTGTCCTCCGCGGGCGGTCGGGGCGGGGGTCCGGTCGGGTAAGGGCGGGTTCGCCCCGCGTGTGCGCGTCCGTCCGCCGGGATTCGTACCGGCGCGTAAAGATTCCGGTCGCACGGGTGTTACCCAGAGGTAACTGCTTCTGCTGTGATGGCGGGGCCCCACGCCCCACACCCCCCAGCCGACCACAGGAGTCTCCATGGCGCTCCCCCACCGTCGCGGCCGCGTCGCCGCTCCGGTCCTCGCCGCCGCCGTCGCCGCCGCGCTGGCCCTCACCGCGGCGCCCGCCGCCTCCGCCGCCCCGGCCGAGGCGACCGCGGTCCCCCGGCTCAGCGTCCTGTCGTACAACGTCTTCCTGATGAGCAAGAACCTCTACCCGAACTGGGGCCAGGACCACCGCGCCCGCGAGATACCGAAGGCGTCCTTCTACAAGGGCCGCGACGTGGTCGTCCTCCAGGAGGCCTTCGACAACTCCTCCGGTGACGCCCTCAAGGCGAACTCGGCCGCCGGGTACCCGTACCAGACCCCCGTGATGGGCCGCAGCAAGGACGGCTGGGACGCCACGGGCGGCGCCTACTCGGCCACCACCCCCGAGGACGGCGGGGTCGCGATCCTCAGCAAGTGGCCGATCGTCCGCAAGGAGCAGTACGTCTACAAGGACGCCTGCGGCGCCGACTGGTGGTCGAACAAGGGCTTCGTGTACACGGTCCTCGACGTGAACGGCACGAAGGTGCACGTGGTCGGCACCCACGCCCAGTCCACCGACCCGGGCTGCTCGGCGGGCGAGGCGGCGCAGATGCGCAGCCGCCAGTTCAGGAACATCGACGCCTTCCTCGACGCCAAGAACATCCCGGCGTCCGAGCAGGTGATCGTGGCGGGCGACTTCAACGTGGACTCGCGGACCCCGGAGTACGCGAGCATGCTCGCCGACGCGGGCCTGACCGGCGCCGACGCCCGCACCGGGCACACCTACTCCTTCGACACCCGCGACAACTCCATCGCGCGGTACCGCTACCCCTCCGACCCGCGCGAGGACCTTGACTACGTCCTGCACCGGGCGGGCCACGCCAAGCCGGCGGGCTGGACCAACGACGTGATCAAGGAGCAGAGCGCGCCCTGGACCGTCAGCAGCTGGGGCACCTCGTACACCTACTCCAACCTGAGCGACCACTACCCCGTGATCGGTTCCTGAGCCGGCCCCGCTCCCGTTCCGTCCCCCGCGCGGGGGACGGAACGGGAGCGGGCGGGTCACACCTTCGCGTCATCCGGGGCGCCGCGCGCGCCCCCGGACCGCCCCGGCCCGCTACTGTGCGCCCGAGATGACCAGCTATTTCGCCGAAGAAGCCCGCTCCCGCGTCGCCCGCCTGTTGCGGATGGCGGCGACCGCCGACGACCGGACCCGCGCCCGCATCGTGGAGTACGCCGCCAGCACCCCGGACCCGCCGCCGTACGGCCCGCACGGGATCCGGACCACCGGGTGCCCGCGCTGCCTGCGCACCATGTGGCAGCAGCGCGACCTGCTGGTGTGCTCGGCCTGCGGCCACATGGAGGACAGCCGGTGACGGAGCGCGGACCCCGCTGACAGACGGCGGGCGGCGGGCGGGCGGGCGGCGGCGGGTCGGTCAGTCCCCGGCCTTCGAGCGCTCCCACTCGGCCGCGTAGTCCTGGAAGATGCTCCGCAGGTGGTGGCCGATCTTGAGGTAGTCGAGGTCGTCGAGGTTGGCCAGGGAGACCCGGACGGACCACTCGGGGCCGTCGAAGCCGCCGCCGTTGAGGAGCACCACCGAGGTCTGTTCGGCCAGCCGGAACAGCGGGTCCACCGGCTCGTAGTTCTTCTCCAGGTACTCCGCGAAGGGCTTGCCGTACACCCGCTCGGCCTCGGCCAGGAGGTCCAGTTCGATGTAGTACGCGGCCCGCTTGTCGTCGTCGGAGATCTTCATCTGGGCGCCCTCCAGGAGGAGGTCCAGACGGCGGTGGCAGATCTCCCGGATGCGGTGCTTGTACGCCTGGCCCTCGTCGAGGAGGTCGAAGAGGGAGAACAGCACCATCATGGTCTGCTGCGGCAGCGACAGACCGGCGGTGTGGTTGAGGGCGACCTCGCGGGAGTCGGCGACCAGCCGGTCGATGAAGCGGATCTTCTCCGGTTCCAGGGTGAGGGTGCCGTACCGCTTGGCCAGCCGGTCCTTCTCCGCCTGCGGGAGCGCCGCGACCATCTCGTCGATGACGTTGTCGTCGTGGAGGCCGATGACGCCCAGCCGCCAGCCGGTGCAGCCGTAGTGCTTGGAGTACGAGTACACCAGCAGCGTGTTGCGGGGGATCTCGGCGGCGAGGGTGCGGAAGCCCTCGACGAAGGTGCCGTACACGTCGTCGGTGACGACGAGCAGGTTCGGGTTGCTGGTGGCGACGATCTCCTTGATCTGGTTCGCCACCCGCTCGCTCATCGCCAGCGAGGGCGGGTTGCTCGGGTTGACGATGCAGACCAGCTTCACGGACGGGTCGGCGAGCTTGGCGACCTCCTCCTCCGGGTAGCGCCACTGCCGCACCCCGGTCTCGGAGAAGAGGCTCGCCTCCACGTTGACCACCTCGAACTCGAAGGTGTCGAGCTCGGGGATCTCGATGTACGGGGTGAACACCGGCACCATCAGGGCGATCTTGTCGCCCTTGTGCAGGATGCCGTTCTTCATCAGCGAGTCGAAGATGTAGCACATCGCCGCGGTGCCGCCCTCGGTGGCGAACAGGCTGAGCCGGTCGTCGGGCACCGGCCGCTTGTCCATCAGCTCGTCGGCGAGGTAGCCGCGGACCACGTGCTCGGCGTGGGTCAGCATGCGGTCGGGGACCGGGTAGTTGTCGCCGGTGATGGAGTCCGCGAGCTCGTGGATGAAGGAGTCCCGGTCGAAGGCGAACCGGTCCAGGGCGTAGGAAACGCAGCGGCCGAGGAGTTCGGCGCCGGGCAGCTCGGGGTGGCGGCGCAGGAAGGCGTCGAAGCGGTCCCCGATGCCCTGCTTCTCGGGCATGCCGCCCAGGTTGTCGGCGGTCCAGACCCGGCGGGACTCGTCCAGGGCGAAGTAGCCCAGGGCGTAGAAGGCCTCGCGGGGGCCGGTGGCGATCCAGTTCGGGTTGCCGCGGCCGGCGTTGAGCATGGCCCGGGTGGTCTTGCCCTTCTGGCCGGGCTTGTCCTCCTGGGCGGCCTTGGCGATCTGGATGAACTTGTCCTTCAGCTCGAAGGGGCTGAGCTGGGCGAAGGACTGGATCTCCTCGCGGCTGAAGCTGGTCTCGGGCACGGTGGGGGTCCTTCGTTCGGAGGGCGCTTGCGGTGCGGGGGCCACGGGGCCGCGGTCAGTGGTTGAGCAGGACGATCACGGCGCCCCAGATGGTCAGGAGCACGTTGGAGATGGCGTACGGGATCGTGTAGCCGAGGGTCGGCACCTGGGAGCGGGACTGTTCGTTGATGGCGCCGATGGCGGCCGTGGTGGTCTGGCCGCCCGCGAGGACGCCCAGCAGGATCGGGAAGCGGATCTTCTGGATGTGGTGGCCGACCAGGAAGCCGACGAGCAGCGGGATCACGGTGGCGATCGCGCCGAAGACCAGGAGTCCCCACCCGGCCGTGGACAGGCCGCTGGTGAAGCTGGGGCCGGCGTTGATGCCGACGACGGCGACGAAGAGGCAGAGCCCGAAGGTGTCCATGAACCACTGGGCGCCCGGGGGGACGTTGCCGTAGGTCGGGTACTTGCCGCGGATCCAGCCGAAGATCAGGCCCATGATGAGGGCGCCGCCCGAGGTGGACAGGGAGATGGGCACGCCGCCCGCGGTGAGCGCCGGGATGCCCAGGCAGCCGCCGAGGAACACGCCGAGTCCGACCCAGATCATGTCGGTGGCGAAGCTGGTGGGGACGGGCTTGCCGATGGCCCGGCCGGCCGGGTCCACCAGCCGCTTGGGGCCGCTGAGGACCACGGTGTCCCCGCGTTCCAGCTGCGTGGACAGCCGGTAGGGGAACTCGCTGCCCGCCCGGTACAGCTTGTCCACGTACACGCCCACCATGAAGTCCTGCTGGCGGAGCTCCGCGATGGTCTGCCCGAGGTGCGCCTTCTCGGAGGCGACCACGTGGAGGGTCTCGGTCTGGTAGCCGAGGAGTTCCACGTCGTCGGTCTCGGCCCCGATGTGGGTCCGGGCGTCGAACTCGACCAGGGAGCCGCGCAGGGCGCTGACGGCGACGACGTCGCCCTCGCGGAGCACGGTCTGCTGGGTGTGTTCGAGCACGGCGCCGTCGCGGCGGACCCGGGTGAGGTAGATCCGGCGGCCGAGGGACTTCTGTTGCTGCTCGAAGTCCTCGATGGTGCGTCCGGCGAGGTCGGGGCGCTGGAGGGTGTAGGCCCGCAGGACCACCTCGTAGTAGCCCTCGTGCAGGTCGGGGTCGTCCTCGGGGGCGTCGAGCTCGCGGGCGAGGGCGGCGCTCTCGGCGGCGATGTCGCGGCGGTAGAGGCGGGGCAGGAAGCTCGCCAGCAGCAGGGCGCAGAGGATGGTGCCGAGCGGGTAGGTGACGGCGTAGCCGACGGCGACCAGGTTCTCCTGTTCCTTGATCTGGTCGGCGCTCAGGCCGGGGAGGTTGCCGATGGCGTCCTGGGCGACACCGATGACGGCGGACTGGGTGAGGGCGCCGCCGAGCAGGCCCGCGCTGAGTCCGGGCCCGTAGCCGAGGAGGACGGCGAAGCCCCAGGAGACCAGCAGGCCGGTGACGCAGACGATGACGGCGTTGACCACCTGCGGCAGGCCGTCCTTCTTCAGTCCGCGGAAGAACTGCGGGCCGACCTTGTAGCCGAGGGCGAAGAGGAACAGCGTGAAGAAGAGGTTCTTCAGGGTGGCGTCGATGGTCACCTTGAACTGCGCGCCCATCAGCAGTCCGGCGATCAGGCAGCCGGTGACGGCGCCGAGGCCGATGGCCTTCCAGCGGAGCTTGCCGAAGAGGAAGCCGATGGCCACGGTCAGGAAGACCAGCAGCTCCGGGTGGGGCTGGAAGATGTTCCGGTTGAGGAAGTCGATCATCTGGGAGCCTTTTCCGTTCAGGCGCCGAGCACGCCGACGAGGATGGGGCCGGTCAGCGGCAGCAGGAAGTTCGACAGGGTGTAGGTGATCGTGTAGCCGAGCATCGGCACGGAGCTCTGCGCGACCTGGGTCACGGAGGTGATCGCGGGGGTGGAGCACTGTTGTCCGGCGATGGCGCCGATCAGCAGCGGTTTCTCGATCTTGAGGAGCTTGCGGCCGACCACCAGGGAGAGGGTGGCCGGTACGAGGACCATGGCGATGCCCGCGAAGGGCAGCAGGGCCCCGTACTCCTTGAGGAGGGGCCAGGCCTGCGGGCCGGAGGTGAGCCCGGTGCAGGCGATGAACACCGCGAGGCCCATGTCCTTGATGGTGGTGGCGGCCTGGGGCGGGAAGGCGCCGAAGGTCTGCTTGCGGGAGCGGAACCAGCCGAAGAGCAGGCCGGAGATGAGGCAGCCGCCGCCGGTGCCGAGGGAGAGCGGGATGTCCCCGAGCCGGATCACGATCTGTCCGATCAGGGAGCCGACCGCGATGCCCAGGCCCAGGTAGATGAAGTCGGTGGCGTCGTTGCGGGCCACCGTGCCGATCTTCGCGACCAGCCGGTTGAGTCCGGCGCGGGCGCCGACCAGGGTGACCACGTCGCCGCGCTGCACCACGGTGTCGGGGTTGGCGGGCAGGTGCTGGTCGTTGCGGAGCACGTCGGTGACGTACACGCCGTTGAGGGTGAACTCGGGGTGTTCGCGGGTCAGGGTGTCCAGGGTCTTGCCCGCCGCGGTCTTGTCGGTGAGCGCGATCTGGCTGGTGGCCAGCGGGGTGTCCAGGCCGGGGATGCCGGAGGTCTCCGGGCCGATGGTGCGGCCGGCCTCGATGGTGTTGGACCGCCGGCCCACGATCAGGACCAGGTCGGACAGGGTGAGTTCGAGGTCGGGCTCCGGCGTCAGCAGTCGGGAGCCGCGTTTGACGGCCTCGACGGTGATCCGGCCGCCGTGGTCCGCCTCCAGCGCGCCGACGGTACGGCCGTCCGCGAGGGTGACCAGGTAGGTGCGGCCCACCAGGGCGGGCAGCGCCTCGCGTTCGTCGCTCTCCAGCCCGGAGCCGCCGCCGCGCATCTTCTCCCACAGTTCGCGGGAGGCGTCGCGGAGGTTGATCCGCATCAGCATCGGCATGATCTGGCTGGTGTAGATCACGATGGTGATCAGGCCGAAGAGGTAGCAGACCGTGTAGGCGGTGGCCACGTGGCCCTGGTAGGTGCTGATCTGGTCGGCGCTGAGCCCGGGGAGCTTGGCGATGGACTCGGAGGCGGTGCCGACCACGGCGGATTCGGTGGCGGCGCCCGCCAGGATGCCGGAGGCGGTGCCCACGTCCAGGTCGAAGGCCTTGGCCAGGCCGTAGGCGATGGCGAGGACGCTGACCAGCTCGATCAGGCAGAGCGTGAAGAAGCGCAGGCTCTTGCGGTTGAGGTTGGCGAAGAACTGCGGTCCCGCCATGTAGCCGAGGGCGAAGATGAACAGCGCGAAGAAGATCGTCTTGACGTCGCCTGAGACCTCGATCTCCGCCCAGGCGCCCAGCAGCAGGGAGACGATCAGCGTGCCGCAGATGCCCCCCAGCGTGATGGGGCCCACGCGCAGCTTCCCGACCAGGTAGCCGGCGGCGAGGCACAGGAACAGGGCCAGTTCTGGATGATCACGGAGGACTCCCACAGGGCCACCCTGATCGGCCCGCCGCCCCGGCGCCGCCCGGGACGGCCGAACGGGTGAGCGGGGACGGGCGGGGCGGGCGGGCCGACATGGGGGCGGCGGTGCGGCGGTGCGCCTACTCGGCGTACATCTCGTCGATGATCCGCGCGTACCGGTCCCGGACCACCCGGCGGCGCAGCTTCAGCGAGGGGGTCAGCTCCCCGGTCTCCGGGCCCCATTCGGAGGCGAGGATGCGGTACTTCTTGATCTGCTCGGTGCGGTTGAGCCGGGCGTTGGCGGCCTCGACGGCGCGGGCCACCTCCTCGTGGATCCGCGGGTGCGCGGCCAGCGCGGCGGTGCCCTCGGCCTCGATGCCGCGGGCGGCGGCCCAGGCGGGGGCCAGCTCCGGGTCGAGGACGAGCAGCCCCACCAGGTAGGAGCGGCCGTCTCCGTGCACCAGGGCCTGGCCGATGAGGGGGTGCTCCTTGACGGTGTTCTCCACCAGGGCGGGCGAGACGTTCTTGCCGGTGGAGGTGACGATCAGTTCCTTCTTGCGGTCGGTGATCCAGAGGAACCCGTCCTCGTCGACGCGGCCCACGTCGCCGGTGGCGAACCAGCCCTCCGGGTCGCAGGCGGGGTCCAGGCTCCCGTCGGGGCGCAGGTAGCCGGCGAAGACGGTGGCGCCGCGGGCCAGGATCTCGCCGTCCTCGGCGATGCGCAGGTCGAGGCCGTCGATGGGGCGGCCGACGGAGCCGAGGCGGAAGGAGTCCGGGCTGTTGACGGTGCAGACCCCGGAGGTCTCGGTCAGCCCCCAGGCGTCCATGATCGTGATCCCCCAGCCGGCCCAGAAGCGGGTGACGTCCACGGGCATCGGCGCGGTGGCGCTGGCCGTCCACACCAGCCGGTCCAGTCCGGCGAGGGAGAGCAGCGGGTCGAGGACCTGTTCCTTGGCGCGGGTGTAGGCGCGGTCGAGGTCGGCGGGGAGTTCCCGGCCGCGCTCGCGGTGCGCGGCCCTCTCCCGGGCCACGGTGTTGGCGGCGGCGATGGCGTCCTGTTGCTCCTGCGGGAGGCGGCCGAGGACGGCCCGTACGGAGGCGGCCAGCTTCTCCCAGACCCGGGGGACGCCGAAGAACTGCACCGGGCGCAGTTCACGGACGGCGGCGGCGACGGTGGTGGGGTCGGCGCAGAGCCGGACGTGCGCGGCCCGCAGCAGCGGCAGGTAGATCCCGAGGATGCGTTCGGCGATGTGGGCGAAGGGCAGGTAGCAGAGGTGCTCGGCGTGTTCGGGGAGGTCGACGTGGCGGTCGAGGCGGACGGCCTGGAGCCAGATGTTGCGGTGGGTGAGGGGCACGCCCTTGGGCTCGCCGGTGGTGCCGGAGGTGTAGACGACGGTCAGCGGGTCCTCGGGGCGGGCCTGGGAGCGGATCCGTTCGAACTCCTCGGGGCGGTAGAGGCGCAGGCCGCTGCTGTAGAGGGAGGAGTACGTGGTGTGACGGCCCGCTTCGGCGGGTTCGGCGACGACGAGGCGTTCGAGGGGGGTGTCCGGGTCGTCAAGGAGGGGTTCCCAGCGGGAGAGTTCGCGGGCCCCTTCGAGGAGGGCGAAGCGGGCCCGGCTGTGGCGGGCGATGTGGGCGATCTGCTCGGGCGCGGAGGTGCCGTACACGGTGACGGGGACGGCGCCGAGGTGGACGAGGGCGAGGTCGCTGAGCCAGTGCTCGGCCCGGTTCCCCATCATGATGAGGACGTGTTCCCCGCGGGTCACGCCGAGGGCGGCGTACCCGGCGGCGAGGACGGCGGTGCGGTGGCGGACCTCGTCCCAGTCCAACGTGGTCCAGTCGGATCCCTCGCGCCAGGACAGGGCGGGGAGCCCGCCGTACTCGGCGGCGTTGCGGGCGAGCAGGTCGGGCAGGGTGAGGGTCTCGGCGGTTCCGGGCAGTCGCAGTTTCGTGGGCATGGGCAGCTCCTGGCCGTTTCACATCGTTGGTGCGACAGCAATACTGTTGAACCTGAAGCGGAGTGATCAGAGAGCGAGGCACAGCCGATGACCCCCGAGGCGCAGGAGCCCGCGCTCACCGTCGACGAGCTCGCCGCGCGGGCCGGTGTCACCGTCCGTACCGTACGGTTCTACAGCACCCGCGGGCTTTTGCCCCCTCCCGTGATCGGCCCCCGCCGGGTGGGGCGGTACGGGCCCGAGCACCTGTCACGGCTGGCGCTGATCGAGGAGCTCCAGACGCAGGGCATGACCCTGTCCGCGATCGAGCGGTACCTGGACGCCCTGCCCGAGGACCTGAGCGCCCACGACCTGGCGATCCACCGCGCCCTGGTGGCCAGTTGGTCCCCGGATCCGGCGCGGGAGATCACGCGGGAGGAGTTGGAGAAGCGGGCGGGCCGGGAGCTGCCGGACGGGGACCTGGAGCGGCTGGCGGCGATGGACGTGGTCCGCCCGGCGGGTGCGGGGTACCGGGTGGACCCGGCGCTGCTGCGGCTGGGCGTGGCCCTGCTGGACGTGCCGATCGCGTACGGGACCGTGCTGGCGGCCCGCCGGGTGCTGCTGGAGCACGCGCGGGGCACGGCGCACGAGTTGACGGCGCTGTTCCGGGACGAGGTGTGGGGGCCGTTCCGTGAGGGCGAGGACGATCCGGAGCGGGTGGAGTCGATGAAGGCGTTGTCGGCGCACATGCAGCCGTTGGTGGTGCAGGCACTGGTGACGGCCTTCCAGCGGTCCCTGCGCGAGGAACTGCGGGCGGCCTTCGCCTCGGAGGACTCCCCCGGCGGGACCTGACGGGTCCCGCGCGGCCCTTCCGTTCCCGGCCCACGCGACGGGGCCGGCCCGACCGGGCCGGTGCGGGCCGCACCCGGTCGGGCCCGCCCGCGCCGGACGCGGCGCGGGCGGCGCCGGGGTCAGTCGGTGAAGCGCTCCCCGCGCTCGGCCTTCTCCACCAGCAGCGCCGGCGGCTCGAAGCGCTCCCCGTAGGCGGCGGCGAGCTCACGGGCCCGGGCCACGAAGCCGGCCGGGCCGCCCTCGTAGCCGTTGACGTACTGGATGACACCGCCGGTCCAGGCGGGGAAGCCGATGCCCATGATGGAGCCGATGTTGGCGTCGGCCACCGAGGTGAGCACGCCCTCCTCGAAGAGGCGGACGGTGTCCAGGGCCTCCGCGAAGAGCATCCGCTCCTTCATGTCCTCGAAGGGGATGTCGGTGCCCGGCGCGGTGAAGTGCTCGCGCAGTCCCGGCCACAGCCGGGTGCGCTTGCCGTCCTCGTACTCGTAGAAGCCGGCCCCGCCGCTGCGGCCGGGACGCCCGAACTCGTCGACCATGCGGTCGATGACCCGGTCCGCGGGGTGCTCGGCCCAGGTGCGGCCCTCGGCCTCGAAGGCCCGGCGGGTCTCGTCCCGGATCTTGCGGGGCAGGGTGAGGGTCAGCTCGTCCATCAGGGAGAGCACCTTGGCGGGGTACCCGGCCTGGGCGGCGGCCTGTTCCACCGAAGCGGGCTCCACGCCCTCGCCGATCATCGCCACGCCCTCGTTGATGAACTGGCCGATCACCCGGGAGGTGAAGAAGCCGCGGGAGTCACCGACCACGATGGGGGTCTTGCGGATCTGCCGGACCAGGTCGAAGGCGCGGGCCAGGGCCTCGTCCCCGGTGTCCCGGCCCTTGATGATCTCGACCAGCGGCATCTTGTCCACCGGGGAGAAGAAGTGCAGTCCGATGAAGTCGGCCGGGCGGGACACCCCTTCGGCGAGCCCGGTGATGGGCAGGGTGGAGGTGTTCGAGCACAGCAGCGCGTCCGGCGCCACCACGTCCTGGATCTCCTGGAACACCTTGTGCTTGAGGGCGGTGTCCTCGAACACCGCCTCGATCACCGCGTCGCAGCCGGCGAGGTCGGCGACCTCCGCGGTCGGGGTGATCAGGGCGAGGAGCGCGTCCCGGGCCGCCTCGGTGGTCCGACCCCGCGACAGGGCCTTCGCCAACAGCTTCTCCGCGTACCCCTTGCCCTTGGCGGCGGCCTCCGCGGTGACGTCCTTCAGGACCACCTCGATGCCGGCCTTCGCGCAGGAGTAGGCGATGCCCGCGCCCATCATCCCGGCGCCGAGCACGGCCACCTTGCGGACCGGCCGCGGGGGCACGCCCTTCGGCCGGGACTGGCCCGAGTTGACCGCCTGCAGGTCGAAGAAGAACGCCTGGATCATGTTCTTGGCGGTCTGCCCGGTGACCAGCTCGGTGAAGTACCGGGCCTCGATGACCAGCGCGGTCTCGAAGTCCACCTGGGAGCCCTCGACCGCCGCCGCGAGGATGTTGCGCGGGGCCGGGTACGGGGCGCCCGCCAGCTGCTTCTTCAGGTTGGCGGGGAAGGCGGGCAGGTTCGCGGCGAACCGCGGGTTGGCCGGGGTGCCGCCGGGGATCCGGTAGCCGGGCACGTCCCAGGGCTGCCGGGACTCGGGGTGGGCGTCGATGAAGGCCCGCGCCTTGGCGAGCATCTCCTCCGGGGTGGCGGCCAGTTCGTGCACGAGGCCGTTCTCCAGGGCCCGCCGCGGGCTGTACTGGGTGCCCTGGAGCAGCACCTTCAGCAGGGCGTCCGCGATGCCCATCAGCCGGACCGTACGGGTGACCCCGCCGCCCGCCGGCAGCAGCCCGAGGGTGACCTCGGGCAGGCCGATCTTGGAGCCGGGGGCGTCGAGGGCCACCCGGTGGTGACAGGCCAGGGCGATCTCGTAACCGCCGCCCAGCGCGGCCCCGTTGATGGCGGCGACCACGGGCACGCCCAGGGTCTCGATGCGGCGCAGGGATGCCTTGATGGCGGTGCCGGTGTCGAAGGCGATCTGCGCGTCCTCCGGCCGCAGCCGGATCATCTCCTTGAGGTCACCGCCCGCGAAGAAGGTCTTCTTGGCGGAGGTGAAGACGATGCCGCGGATGGATTCCTTCTCCGCCTCGGCCCGTTCGGCGACGGCGGCGATGGACGCCTTGAACGCCTGGTTCATGGTGTTGGCGGACTGGGCGGGGTCGTCGAGCACGAGGGTGACGACGCCGGTCTCGTCCTGTTCCCAGCGGATCGTGCCGGTCTCGCTCATGTGACTGCTTCCTCGGATTCCTGGAGGGGTGACTGGGGACAGGAGGGGTCAGACGCGTTCGACGACGGTGGCGATGCCCATGCCGCCGCCCACGCACAGGGTCGCGAGGCCGTAGCGCTTGTCCTGCCGCTCCAGCTCGTCCACCAGGGTGCCGAGGATCATCGCGCCGGTGGCGCCCAGCGGGTGCCCCAGGGCGATGGCCCCGCCGTTGACGTTGATCCGGTCCAGGCCGATGCCCATGTCCGCGGCGAAGCGGAGCACCACCCCGGCGAAGGCCTCGTTGATCTCGATGAGGTCGATGTCGCCGATCTCCAACCCGGCCTTGGCGAGGGCCTTGCGGGTGGCGGGGGCGGGGCCGGTCAGCATGATGGTGGGCTCCGAGCCGGAGACGGCCGCGGAGACGATCCGGGCGCGCGGGCGCAGCCCGTTGCGCTCCCCCGCCTCGCGGGAGCCGATGGCCACCAGCGCCGCGCCGTCCACGATCCCGGAGGAGTTGCCCGCGTGGTGCACGTGGTCGATCTTCTCCACCCAGTGGTACTTCTGCAGGGCCACCGCGTCGAAGCCGCCC
The DNA here is from genome assembly GCF_040302735.1 of Streptomyces sp. NPDC097619. Classification (NCBI taxonomy): domain Bacteria; kingdom Bacillati; phylum Actinomycetota; class Actinomycetes; order Kitasatosporales; family Streptomycetaceae; genus Streptomyces; species Streptomyces sp. NPDC097619. The sequence continues at coordinate 51,728 of NZ_JBEOSD010000004.1, forward strand.
AGGTCGCCGATGTCGGCGAAGGAGGGCTTCAGCCGGGCCAGGGAGTCCGCCGTGGTGCCGGGCCTCATGTGCTCGTCGTGGTCGAGGACCACCAGCCCGGAGCGGTCGGTGACGGGCACCACGGAGCGGCCGAACCGGCCCTCCTTCCAGGCCGTCGCCGCCCGCTCCTGCGACAGGGCCGCGTACTCGTCCACGTCCCGGCGGGTGAAGCCGCCCAGGGTCGCGATCAGGTCGGCGCCGATGCCCTGCGGCACGAAGTTCACCGTGTGGTTGGTCATCGGGTCCGCGAACCACGCCCCGCCGTCGGAGGCCATCGGCACCCGCGACATGGACTCCACCCCGCCCGCCAGGACCAGGTCCTCCCAGCCGGAACGGATCTTCGCGGCGGCCATGTTGACGGCCTCCAGACCCGAAGCACAGAAGCGGTTCTCCTGCACCCCTGCCACGGTGTCCGGCAGACCCGCGGCGAGGGCCGCGATCCGGGCGATGTCCGAACCCTGGTCGCCCACCGGGCCGACCACGCCGAGCACGATGTCGTCGATCGTCCCCGGGTCCAGCTCCGGGTTCCGGTCACGCAGGGCCGTGATCAGACCGGTCACCAGGTCGATGGGCTTGGTGCCGTGCAGGGACCCGTTGGCCTTGCCGCGTCCGCGCGGGGTGCGGATCGCGTCGTACACGTACGCTTCGGTGCTCACTGGTAAGCCTTTCGGGGAGGGAGCCGGGGAGGGGAACCGGGGGTCGGGCGGGCGCGACCGCCGGGATGGAGGGCGCCGCGCGGGGGCGGCGCCGGCGGTCAGCCGAGGAGGGACCGGCCGATGATCTCCTTCATGATCTCGGTCGTGCCGCCGTAGATGGTCTGGATGCGGCCGTCGGTGAAGGCCCGCGCGACCCGGTACTCGTTCATGTAGCCGTAGCCGCCGTGCAGCTGGAGGCAGCGGTCGGTGACCCGCTTCTGGAGTTCGGTGGCCCACCACTTGGCCATCGAGGCGTGCACCGCGTCCAGCCCGCCCTCCCCGTGCTCGGTGACGCAACGGTCCAGGAAGGTACGGGTGACGGCGCACTCGGTGGCCATCTCCGCGATCTCGAACCGCACGTGCTGGAGCTTGGCCAGCGGCCGCCCGAACGCCTCGCGGTCCTTCACGTACCCGGTGGTGATCTCCACCAGGTGCTCGGCCGCGGCGATCGCGGAGACCGCGATCGCCAGCCGCTCCTGGGCGAGGTTCGTCATCAGGTGGACGAAGGCGCCGTTCTCCTCGCCGAGGAGGTTCTCCTTCGGCACCCGGACGTCCCGGAAGAACAACTCCGCGGTGTCCTGGGACTTCTGGCCGATCTTGTCGAGGTTGCGGCCCCGCTCGAAGCCCTCCGCCCCCCGCTCCACCACCAGCAGGGACAGCCCGTGCGCCCCGCCCTCCGGGGTGGTCCGGGCCACCACCACGACCAGGTCGGCGAGGATCCCGTTGGAGATGAAGGTCTTGGAACCGTTGAGGAGCCAGTGGTCCCCGCGGTCCTCCGCCGTGGTCCGGATCCCCTGGAGGTCGGAGCCGGCGCCCGGCTCCGTCATCGCGATCGCCGAGATCAGCTCGCCGCTGCAGAATCCGGGCAGCCAGCGGCGCTTCTGCTCCTCGGTGCCGAGGGAGGTCAGGTAGGGGCCGATGATGTCGTTGTGCAGGCCGACCGCGAATCCGGGGGTGCCGGCCCGGACGAACTCCTCGGCCAGCACGACCGCGTACCGGAAGTCCGGGTTCCCTCCGCCGCCGTACTCCTCCGGGACCGCCATGCCCAGCAGCCCCTGCCGTCCGGCGGCGAGCCACGCCTCGCGGCTGACGATGCCCTCCCGCTCCCACTCCTCGTAGTGCGGCAGCACCTCCTTGGACAGGAAGGTGCGGACGGTCCCCCGGAACGCCTCGTGTCCCGCGTCGAAGATCTGCCGCTTCATCGGTCCTCCAGAGTTCGGTGCCGCGGCCCGCCGTCCGGCGCGGGCTCTTCGGTGGGTACGGGGCCCGGGTGCGGGGCGGCCCCGCCGGGCGGGGCGGGTGCGACGGACGGCTCCGCCGCCGCGGGAGCGTCGGTGAGCGCGGGCAGCCCCCAGTCCCGGGCCACCTCGGCGGTGTCGGCCCCGGGCAGGGCCGGGCCGCGGCGCACCGTCGTGGGGGTGGCCGAGAAGCGCGGGGCGGGGGCGGGCTGGACGATGCCGGCGGACTCCGTGAAGGTGCCGCGGGCCGCCAGGTGCGGGTGCCCGGGGGCCTCCCGCAGCGAGAGGACGGGTGCCACGCAGGCGTCCGAGTCCTCGAACACGGCCGTCCACGCGGCGCGGGTCCGGGTCAGGAAGGCGGCCGTGACGGCCTCCCGCAGCTCGCCCCAGCGGGCCAGGTCCTTCCGGGCCGGGGCGAGCTCTCCCAGACCGAGGAGCCGCACGAACTCCTCGTAGAACTGCGGCTCCAGCGCCCCCACCGCCATGAACCCGCCGTCGGCCGTGCCGTACGTGCCGTAGAAGGGACAGCCGCCGTCGAGGAGGTTGGCCCCGCGCCGGTCCTGCCAGCCGCCGGCCGCGAGCATGCCGTGGATCATCGAGGTGAGGTGGGCGGTGCCGTCCACGATGGCGGCGTCCACGGTCTGGCCCTCGCCGGTGGTCCGGGCGTGCTGGAGGGCCGCGAGCACCCCCACCACCAGGTACAGGGAGCCGCCCGCGTAGTCCCCGACCAGGTTCGCGGGGACCGCCGGGGGGCCGTCCGGCGGGCCGATCATGCCCAGGGCCCCGGTCACCGCGATGTAGCCGATGTCGTGGCCCGCGCGCGGGGCGAGGGGGCCCTCCTGGCCCCAGCCGGTCATCCGCCCGTACACCAGGCGGGGATTGCGGGACCGGCACTGCTCCGGGCCCACCCCGAGGCGTTCGGCGACCCCGGGACGGAAGCCCTCGATGAGCACGTCGGCCCGTTCGACGAGGGCGAGCACCCGCTCCGGCCCGTCGGGGGCCTTGAGGTCCACCAGCACCGAGCGCTTGTTCCGGTTGGTGACGTCGTACGCCGGGTTCACCGCCAGGGCGCCGCCGCCCGGCCGGTCCACCCGCACCACGTCGGCCCCCAGGTCGGCCAGGAGCATGGCCGCGAAGGGGCCCGGCCCGATGCCCGCGAGCTCGACCACCCGCACCCCGGCGAGCGGACCGGTCCCGGCGGCGCCGCGGTCCTCTGTCACTGCCATCGAGCCCCCAGGTACCCAGGTATGTGACACAACTGATGTAACACCAGTGATGCTAGGAACGCGTTCCAGTGAGCACAACCCCCGGACGAGCAAGCGCTCAGGCGATTTCCCGCCGCGACCGCCGGACCGTCACCGCCCGCCGCCGAGCGGACCGGGGCCCGCGGGCCGGCGGGGCCGCGGGCCCCTCTCAGCCCCGCCCCGCGTCCCACTCCTTGACCAGGCTCTTCGGCGCGACCGTCCGGTAGCTCTCCTCCACCCACTCGCACAGCACCGCCGCGGAAGGCGCCCCCGCCGGCGCCAGCGGCACCGACACCCAGCCCGAACGGCCCAGCCCGTAACCGGCCGGCTCCGCGCCCGGCATGGTCATCGCGTGCCCGTGCACGTCCTCGTCCTTGAGCTTGACGGTCACCGACAGCGGGCGCTCCCCCGCCACGTCACCCAGGAAGACGAAGATCTTCTTGTTGACCTTGACCACGCGGTCCTCCGGACCCCACGGGAACTCCTGCACCGCCCCTGGCAGCCCCAGGGCGAAGGCCCTCACCCGCTCCCACGTCCGCACGTCCTTCGCCACCGCCGGCCCTCCCTGCTCGCACGCCCGTTTCCCGCTCACGCTAGCCTCGGCCACCACCAACAGCCGTCAGGAGCGGGGATGAAGCCGTCATGAACCCACAGGAGGCGCCCGAGCGGGCGTACGACCTCGTGCTCTTCGGGGCCACCGGATTCGTCGGGGAGCTGACGGCCCGCTACCTCGCCGAGCACGCGCCCGCCGGCTGCCGCTGGGCCGTCGCCGGACGCAGCACCGGCCGGCTGGAACGGCTGCGGGAGTCCCTCACGGAACTGAACCCGGCCCTGGCCGACCTCCCGCTCTTGCGCGCCGACGCCGAGGACCCGGGCTCCCTCCGCGAACTCGCCGCCTCCACCCGGGTCCTGGCCACCACCGTGGGGCCGTACGTCTGGTACGGCTCCGGGCTGGTCGCGGCCTGCGCCGCCGAGGGCACCGACTACCTGGACCTCACCGGGGAGCCGGAGTTCGTGGACCGGACCTACGTGGAGCAGGACGCCCGGGCCCGCGAGACCGGCGCCCGGATCGTTCACGCCTGCGGCTTCGACTCCGTCCCGCACGACCTGGGCGCCTACTTCACGGTGCGGCAGCTCCCCGAGGGCGTACCCCTGCGCGTGGACGCGTTCGTCCGCTCCGACGCCTTCGTCTCCGGAGGCACCCTCTCCTCCGCCCTCACCGTCCTGGCCCGCGGCCCGCAGACCCTGCGCGCGGCCCGGGAGCGGCGGCTGCACGAGCCCCGGCTGTTCGGCCGTCGGGCCCGGGCCCCGCTGGGCGCGCCGCGGTTCAGCCGCGAGACGGGCACCTGGGCGGTCCCGCTGCCCACGCTCGACCCGCGGATCGTGGCCCGGTCGGCCGCCGCCCTGGACCGGTACGGGCCCGACTTCCGCTACCGGCACTACGCCTCGGTGAAGACCCTGCCGGTGCTGCTGGGCGGGACGGTCGCCGTGGGTGCGGCGGCGGCCCTGGCCCAGCTCCCGCCGGCGCGGCGGCGGCTGATGGGACTGATGGAGCCGGGCACCGGTCCGGACGCGGAGCGTCGGGCCCGCAGCTGGTTCACCGTGCGGTTCGTCGGGGAGGGCGGGGGCCGGCGGGTGTTCACGGAGGTCTCGGGCGGGGACCCGGGGTACGGGGAGACGGCCAAGATGCTGGCCGAGGCCGCGCTGTGCCTGGCCCACGACGAACTGCCCGTCACGGCGGGGCAGGTGACCACGGCGGTGGCGATGGGTGATGCCCTCACCGAGCGACTGCGGGCGGCGGGCATCGTCTTCCGGGTGGCGGACGTGCGGGAAACGGGCTGAGGGGGGCGACCGAAGCGGGCGGGCGGGGCATGTGAGGTTGCGGGTTCACATGTCAGGTTGCGGGTTCACATGTGAAGTTGCACGGTCACACCGTCACCTCTCCCCCGTGACGGCACACCGTCCCGCGCCACGGCTCGCCGCGCCCGGTCAGCCCCGGGCTTCGCGCAGGGCCCGACGGCACAGGGCGTCGGCGAGCCGGGTGCTCTCGGGGATCCGGTAGCGGGGGCTGAGGGCGAGGGTGTGGGCGCAGGCGTTGTCCAGGGAGACCCGGTGCCCGACGGAGACGTAGACCGGCTTGATCCCGGCCTGGGTGCGCAGGGCCCGGCCCACTTCGGCCCCGTCGACGGCGCGGAGGGCGGAGGTGCGGCCGCGGTCCGTGCCGAGGGGTTCGACGGTGAAGGTGAACGGATTCTTCGCGACCCCGATCGTGGGCAGTCCGGTGATCACGCCGAGGTGGCTGGCGAGTCCGAAGCCGCGGGGGTGGGCGATGCCGTAGCCGTCGCAGACGACGAGGGCGGGGACGGCGGTGAGGGCGTCCAGGGCGGCGAGCACGGTGGGCAGTTCGCGGAAGGCCAGCAGCCCGGGTATGTAGGGGAAGGCCACCCGGCCGACGGCGGTGGCCTCCTCGACGGTGTCGAGGGTGGCCGCGTCCAGGACCACGGCCGCGGCCGCCACCACGTCCTGCTCGTCGTCGTAGGCCACGTCCACCCCGGCGACCAGTCCGCGACCGGGCGGCGGCCCGACCTCGTCCCGGACGACCCGGATCCGCAGTTCGTCCTGTATCGCCCGGGCCTCGGCCTCGTCGGCGGGGGTCTTCACGCTCGTCATGGTGGTCCGAGAGTAGCCTGACGATCATGTTCGTCATGGAGCTCACGTACACCGCGCCCGTCGAAGAGGTCGAGGCGCACATGGACGCCCACATCGCCTGGCTGGACGGCCACTACGCGGAGGGGGTCTTCCTGGCCTCCGGTCGGAAGGTGCCTCGGGACGGCGGGATGATCCTCGCGGGCGGGATCTCGCGGGACGAGGCGGAGCGGATCGCCGCCGAGGACCCCTTCACCACGGCGGGGGTGTGCTCGTACCGGATCACGGAGTTCATCGCGACGAAGACCTCCTCCGACCTGGCCACGGTCCGCGAGTCCCCCGCTCTCTGAGCCTCCCGCCGCCTCATCCGGGCCCCCGGCACACCCCGGCCCGGGATGACGGCGGCCCTGTGTCGCGCGCACCGGTCCCGGGCCGGTGGGGACCGGTCCCGCGCGATGGCGGGGCCGGTCCCTCTCGGGTCGGCGCGGACCGGAGCGGACCCGGTGGGCGCACTCGGGACGCGTACGGTCACACGCCAAACTGCAATGTCACCTGTCAGCCCGCAATGTCACCTTGCAACAGGTTCCAGTCGCGCCAGCCGCCCCTGCTCCCCCGCGGCCCAGCAGCCCCCGTCCGGGGTGCAGTCCACGGTGTCGAAGGATCCGGTGTCCACGGTGCGCCAGGTGCGGCCCCCGTCGAGGGTGAGGTCGGTGCCGGTGGGGCCGACCGCCAGGGCGGCGGCGCGCAGGTACGGCAGCCAGGTGACGCCCGACCGGTAGGCGGCGGGCGGCCGGGTCGAGGCGGTCCAGCGGCGCCCGCCGTCGCCGGTGACCGCTGCGGCCCGCGGCGAGGGCTGGTCGGCGCGGTAGTCCCCGCCGACGGCGATGCCGTGGCGCCGGTCCCGGAAGGCCAGTCCGAAGACGCCCTTGGCGCCCTCGCCCGCCGGCACGGTGGTCTCGGTGACCGTCCAGTTCAGCCCGCGGTCCCCGGAGTGCAGCACCCGCCCGGTGGTCCCGCCGCCGGTGGCCAGCCACACGTCCCGCGATCCGGCGGTCACCAGGCACTGCCCGCTCGCCGCGAACCCGGCCTCTCCCGGCTGCGCCGCGGGCATCCCGCGGTCCGGCAGCACCCGCCAGGAGCGCCCGCCGTCGGCGGTGGACAGGATCCGGAAGCGCCCGTCCACCGGATCGCTCATGGCGAGCCCGTGGCGGGAGTCGAAGAAGGCCAGGCAGTCGTAGAAGGCCCGCGGGTCGGGATTGCGGAAGGTCTCGGTCCAGGTGGCTCCGGCGTCCTCGGTGCGGAAGACCCGGGAGTCCTCGCCCTCGCCGATGGACAGGGCCACCGCGCGGCGGGAGTCGAAGGCCTCGATGTCGCGCAGTTCCAGTCCGGCCGCGGCCGGCGGGGAGACGTCCGTCCAGCGGCGCCCCCCGTCGGTGGTGCGCAGGACGGTGCCCCGGGAGCCGGCGGCCCAGGCGGTGTGCCGGTCCACGGCGGCCAGTCCTCGGAACCGGGCCGTGCTGCCGGTCCGCTTCAGCGCCCAGCCGAGCGGGGCCTTCGCCCCCGCCGTCCCGAGTGCGCCGGCGCCGACGGCGGGGACCCCGCCCGTCCGGAGTTCCGTCCCGAGACCCGCGCCGACACCCGCGCCGTCACGGGCGCCCGGTGTCGCCGGTCCGGAGGGCGGGCCGGTGCCCGCGTGGGCGGCCGGGACCGCCAGGACCGCCGCTAAGACTGTCGCGCACACGCCAAGGGGGAGAAGTCTCATGGCGCCGGAAGCTAACGCACCTCCGTGATCTCCGTCCAGGGTGCGCGGGAGACGGGCCCGCACCTCCGCGCTAGGCCGTGTCTTCCGGATCTTGCCTGGCCCGCGACGCCTGGCACCGCGCCTCGCGGCACTGCGCGCGTTCCGCGCTTCGTCTCGGCTCCTCTTCGAGGACCTTGGAGGCCGAGCTGCCGGAAAGCCCGCTTACGTCCAGTAGGCGGGCTTCCCGGCGCCTTGCGATGCGCTCGGCCTCCGAAGGAGAGATCAAAGAGCCGAGACGGAGCGAGCGCAGCGAGTGCAGTGGCACCAGACGCCGCGGGCCTGACCGGCAAGATCCGAAAGACACGACCTAGCCGGTACGGACGGGTTCCGGCCGTTCTTCCGCGCGGGCCCCCCGGCGCCCCCGCCGGCCGCGCCCCGACCGACCCCTCCGCCCGCCTCCTCCGTCCCACAGCCCCACCTCGTGGGGCCGCAACTCCTCCGAAGCCCGCCGGATGATCACTCTGTGCGATCGCACGGCCGGTTTCCGGCCGGGGGGTGACACAGGTCACCCCCTGCCCGCGTGCACGGATCCGGCGGTTCCTGCGTCTACCTCTGTGCCCAAGAGATCCGCCGCAAGGGAGCTGGCTTTGATCACCGTCATCGAGCAAGCCGTACAGGCCCGCCTGGTCGCCACCGCCCCCAAGGTCGAGTCGGTGCCCGTCACGCTCGGCTACGACCGGGCCGATCCCTTCGCCCTGCGCATGTCCTTCCCCGCCCCCGCCACCCTGGAGGGCGTCGAGGTCTCCTGGACCTTCGCGCGGGAGCTGCTGACCGTGGGCCTGAAGCGGCCCACCGGCCTCGGCGACGTCCGGGTGCGCCCGTACGACGGGGACCGGATCGTGGTGGAGTTCCACGCCCCCGAGGGCATCGCCATCGTGCTCATGGAAACCGAGGAGGTCCGCGGTTTCCTCGACCGCACCGACGCCCTGGTCCCCTCCGGGCTGGAGCACCTGTACCTGGACATGGACCAGGACCTCGCCGAGCTCCTCCGCGATTCCCTCTGACCCTCCCCGGAACCCCGGAACCCCGGAACCCCTGATCCCTCCCCGCGGCGGGCCCCGGACGCATTCCGGGAGCCACCCGCGGCCTAATCCGGTTGCGTGCGCACCCGGCCGGCGCCTACGGTCACGGACGGAACTGCCCCCGTCGGATCGGAGAAGGACGTTGCTCCAGCGGCTCTGAGACACCCGCCCCTCACCAGTGGCCTGGTGTCTCCACGCGTTGCCCTTCATCACGCACGCAACCGGAGCCTCTTATGTCACGATCCCTCTCTTCCCACGCCTCCCTGACCTGCGCCGAGCTCACCTTCGAATGGCCGGACGGGACCCCCGTCCTCGACGGGCTGGACCTGACCGTCGGCACCGGCCGGACCGGCCTCGTCGGACTCAACGGCAGCGGGAAGTCCACCCTGTTGAAACTGGCCGCGGGCGAACTGACGCCCACCGGAGGCCGGATCACCGTCCACGGCACCACCGGTCACCTCCCGCAGACCCTCACCCTGGACACCTCGCTCCGGGTGGACGAGGTCCTGGGGATCGCCGCCACCCGCCGCGCCCTGCACGCCGTCGAGGCGGGCGCGGCCACCGAGGAGAACTTCGCCGCCATCGGCGAGGACTGGGACGTCGAGGAACGCGCCCACGCCACCCTCGACCAGCTCGGCCTCGGCTCCATCGGTCTCGACCGCACCGTCGGCGACGTCTCCGGCGGCGAGTCGGTACTGCTGCGCCTGGCCGCCCTCCTCCTCGCGCGCCCGGCGGTCCTGCTGCTGGACGAGCCCACCAACAACCTCGACCTGCGGGCCCGGCGCCGCCTGTACGAGGCGGTGGACTCCTGGTCCGGGGTCATGCTGGTGGTCAGCCACGACCGCGAACTCCTCGACCGCGTCGACCAGATCGCGGAGCTCCGGGAGGGCGGGGTCCGCTGGTTCGGCGGCAACTACACCGCCTACGAACGGATCCTGGAAGCCGAACAGGACACCGCGGAGCGGCTCGTCCGGGTCGCCGAGGCCGACGTACAGCGACAGAAGCGCGAACTGACCGAGGCACAGAGCCGGTTGGCCCGCAGGAAGCGGTACGGGCAGAAGATGCAGGACCAGCGCCGCGTGCCGCGGATCGTCGCGGGCAACCTCAAGCGCGCGGCCCAGGTCTCCGCGGGCAAGCACCGCGCCGTGCAGTCCGAGCGGCTCACCGAGGCCCGTGACCGCCTGGACCAGGCCGCCGAGGCGGTGCGGGAGGACCGCGAGATCCGGGTGGAACTGCCCGCCACGGAGGTCCCGCCGGGCCGCGAGGTGCTCACCGCCCGCGAGCTCCGCCTCGCCCACGGCACCCTGCTGCCGGGGGCCTGGGAGGTGCGCGGACCGGAACGGATCGCGCTGGTGGGCCGGAACGGCGCCGGGAAGACCACCCTGCTGCGGACCCTCGCGGGGCTGGCCGCTCCGGCGGACGGCGAGGTCACCGTCCGGGTGCCGCTGCGCTACCTGCCGCAGCGCCTGGACGTCCTCGACGACTCCCTGTCGGTGGCGGACAACGTGGCCCGGGTCGCCCCCCGGGCCACCGACAACCAGGTCCGGGCCAGGCTGGCGCACTTCCTGTTCCGGGGTGCCCGGGCCGACCGGCTCGCGGGCACCCTGTCGGGCGGGGAACGCTTCCGGGCCGCGTTGGCCGCCCTCCTGCTGGCCGATCCGGCCCCGCAGCTCCTGCTGTTGGACGAGCCGACCAACAGTCTGGACCTGGCCTCCGCCGCACAGTTGACCTCCGCACTGGAGTCGTACGCCGGGGCGCTGATGGTGGCCAGCCACGACGTGCCCTTCCTGGAGTCCCTCGGCATCACCCGGTGGCTGTTCCTCGACGAGGACGGGCTGCGGCCCAGCAGCCGGGAGGAGGTCCGGGGCGCCCTCTGGGAGGACTGACCCCCGGCCCGGACGGCGACCGGGAGCGGCCCGGCACCACCGCGCGGTGGTGCCGGGCCGCTCCCGGTCGCCGTCCGGGCCGGGGGTCAGTCCTCCCAGAGGGCGCCCCGGACCTCCTCCCGGCTGCTGGGCCGCAGCCCGTCCTCGTCGAGGAACAGCCACCGGGTGATGCCGAGGGACTCCAGGAAGGGCACGTCGTGGCTGGCCACCATCAGCGCCCCGGCGTACGACTCCAGTGCGGAGGTCAACTGTGCGGCGGAGGCCAGGTCCAGACTGTTGGTCGGCTCGTCCAACAGCAGGAGCTGCGGGGCCGGATCGGCCAGCAGGAGGGCGGCCAACGCGGCCCGGAAGCGTTCCCCGCCCGACAGGGTGCCCGCGAGCCGGTCGGCCCGGGCACCCCGGAACAGGAAGTGCGCCAGCCTGGCCCGGACCTGGTTGTCGGTGGCCCGGGGGGCGACCCGGGCCACGTTGTCCGCCACCGACAGGGAGTCGTCGAGGACGTCCAGGCGCTGCGGCAGGTAGCGCAGCGGCACCCGGACGGTGACCTCGCCGTCCGCCGGAGCGGCCAGCCCCGCGAGGGTCCGCAGCAGGGTGGTCTTCCCGGCGCCGTTCCGGCCCACCAGCGCGATCCGTTCCGGTCCGCGCACCTCCCAGGCCCCCGGCAGCAGGGTGCCGTGGGCGAGGCGGAGCTCGCGGGCGGTGAGCACCTCGCGGCCCGGCGGGACCTCCGTGGCGGGCAGTTCCACCCGGATCTCGCGGTCCTCCCGCACCGCCTCGGCGGCCTGGTCCAGGCGGTCACGGGCCTCGGTGAGCCGCTCGGACTGCACGGCGCGGTGCTTGCCCGCGGAGACCTGGGCCGCGCGCTTGAGGTTGCCCGCGACGATCCGCGGCACGCGGCGCTGGTCCTGCATCTTCTGCCCGTACCGCTTCCTGCGGGCCAACCGGCTCTGTGCCTCGGTCAGTTCGCGCTTCTGTCGCTGTACGTCGGCCTCGGCGACCCGGACGAGCCGCTCCGCGGTGTCCTGTTCGGCTTCCAGGATCCGTTCGTAGGCGGTGTAGTTGCCGCCGAACCAGCGGACCCCGCCCTCCCGGAGCTCCGCGATCTGGTCGACGCGGTCGAGGAGTTCGCGGTCGTGGCTGACCACCAGCATGACCCCGGACCAGGAGTCCACCGCCTCGTACAGGCGGCGCCGGGCCCGCAGGTCGAGGTTGTTGGTGGGCTCGTCCAGCAGCAGGACCGCCGGGCGCGCGAGGAGGAGGGCGGCCAGGCGCAGCAGTACCGACTCGCCGCCGGAGACGTCGCCGACGGTGCGGTCGAGACCGATGGAGCCGAGGCCGAGCTGGTCGAGGGTGGCGTGGGCGCGTTCCTCGACGTCCCAGTCCTCGCCGATGGCGGCGAAGTTCTCCTCGGTGGCCGCGCCCGCCTCGACGGCGTGCAGGGCGCGGCGGGTGGCGGCGATCCCCAGGACCTCGTCCACCCGGAGCGAGGTGTCCAGGGTGAGGGTCTGCGGGAGGTGACCGGTGGTGCCGTGGACGGTGATCCGGCCTCCGGTGGGCGTCAGTTCGCCCGCGGCCAGTTTCAACAGGGTGGACTTCCCGCTGCCGTTGAGTCCGACGAGGCCGGTCCGGCCGGTGCCGACGGTCAGGTCCAGCCCGTCGAGGACGGGGGTCCCGTCCGGCCATTCGAAGGTGAGCTCGGCGCAGGTCAGGGAGGCGTGGGAAGAGAGGGATCGTGACATAAGAGGCTCCGGTTGCGTGCGTGATGAAGGGCAACGCGTGGAGACACCAGGCCACTGGTGAGGGGCGGGTGTCTCAGAGCCGCTGGAGCAACGTCCTTCTCCGATCCGACGGGGGCAGTTCCGTCCGTGACCGTAGGCGCCGGCCGGGTGCGCACGCAACCGGATTAGGCCGCGGGTGGCTCCCGGAATGCGTCCGGGGCCCGCCGCGGGGAGGGATCAGGGGTTCCGGGGTTCCGGGGTTCCGGGGAGGGTCAGAGGGAATCGCGGAGGAGCTCGGCGAGGTCCTGGTCCATGTCCAGGTACAGGTGCTCCAGCCCGGAGGGGACCAGGGCGTCGGTGCGGTCGAGGAAACCGCGGACCTCCTCGGTTTCCATGAGCACGATGGCGATGCCCTCGGGGGCGTGGAACTCCACCACGATCCGGTCCCCGTCGTACGGGCGCACCCGGACGTCGCCGAGGCCGGTGGGCCGCTTCAGGCCCACGGTCAGCAGCTCCCGCGCGAAGGTCCAGGAGACCTCGACGCCCTCCAGGGTGGCGGGGGCGGGGAAGGACATGCGCAGGGCGAAGGGATCGGCCCGGTCGTAGCCGAGCGTGACGGGCACCGACTCGACCTTGGGGGCGGTGGCGACCAGGCGGGCCTGTACGGCTTGCTCGATGACGGTGATCAAAGCCAGCTCCCTTGCGGCGGATCTCTTGGGCACAGAGGTAGACGCAGGAACCGCCGGATCCGTGCACGCGGGCAGGGGGTGACCTGTGTCACCCCCCGGCCGGAAACCGGCCGTGCGATCGCACAGAGTGATCATCCGGCGGGCTTCGGAGGAGTTGCGGCCCCACGAGGTGGGGCTGTGGGACGGAGGAGGCGGGCGGAGGGGTCGGTCGGGGCGCGGCCGGCGGGGGCGCCGGGGGGCCCGCGCGGAAGAACGGCCGGAACCCGTCCGTACCGGCTAGGTCGTGTCTTTCGGATCTTGCCGGTCAGGCCCGCGGCGTCTGGTGCCACTGCACTCGCTGCGCTCGCTCCGTCTCGGCTCTTTGATCTCTCCTTCGGAGGCCGAGCGCATCGCAAGGCGCCGGGAAGCCCGCCTACTGGACGTAAGCGGGCTTTCCGGCAGCTCGGCCTCCAAGGTCCTCGAAGAGGAGCCGAGACGAAGCGCGGAACGCGCGCAGTGCCGCGAGGCGCGGTGCCAGGCGTCGCGGGCCAGGCAAGATCCGGAAGACACGGCCTAGCGCGGAGGTGCGGGCCCGTCTCCCGCGCACCCTGGACGGAGATCACGGAGGTGCGTTAGCTTCCGGCGCCATGAGACTTCTCCCCCTTGGCGTGTGCGCGACAGTCTTAGCGGCGGTCCTGGCGGTCCCGGCCGCCCACGCGGGCACCGGCCCGCCCTCCGGACCGGCGACACCGGGCGCCCGTGACGGCGCGGGTGTCGGCGCGGGTCTCGGGACGGAACTCCGGACGGGCGGGGTCCCCGCCGTCGGCGCCGGCGCACTCGGGACGGCGGGGGCGAAGGCCCCGCTCGGCTGGGCGCTGAAGCGGACCGGCAGCACGGCCCGGTTCCGAGGACTGGCCGCCGTGGACCGGCACACCGCCTGGGCCGCCGGCTCCCGGGGCACCGTCCTGCGCACCACCGACGGGGGGCGCCGCTGGACGGACGTCTCCCCGCCGGCCGCGGCCGGACTGGAACTGCGCGACATCGAGGCCTTCGACTCCCGCCGCGCGGTGGCCCTGTCCATCGGCGAGGGCGAGGACTCCCGGGTCTTCCGCACCGAGGACGCCGGAGCCACCTGGACCGAGACCTTCCGCAATCCCGACCCGCGGGCCTTCTACGACTGCCTGGCCTTCTTCGACTCCCGCCACGGGCTCGCCATGAGCGATCCGGTGGACGGGCGCTTCCGGATCCTGTCCACCGCCGACGGCGGGCGCTCCTGGCGGGTGCTGCCGGACCGCGGGATGCCCGCGGCGCAGCCGGGAGAGGCCGGGTTCGCGGCGAGCGGGCAGTGCCTGGTGACCGCCGGATCGCGGGACGTGTGGCTGGCCACCGGCGGCGGGACCACCGGGCGGGTGCTGCACTCCGGGGACCGCGGGCTGAACTGGACGGTCACCGAGACCACCGTGCCGGCGGGCGAGGGCGCCAAGGGCGTCTTCGGACTGGCCTTCCGGGACCGGCGCCACGGCATCGCCGTCGGCGGGGACTACCGCGCCGACCAGCCCTCGCCGCGGGCCGCAGCGGTCACCGGCGACGGCGGGCGCCGCTGGACCGCCTCGACCCGGCCGCCCGCCGCCTACCGGTCGGGCGTCACCTGGCTGCCGTACCTGCGCGCCGCCGCCCTGGCGGTCGGCCCCACCGGCACCGACCTCACCCTCGACGGGGGCCGCACCTGGCGCACCGTGGACACCGGATCCTTCGACACCGTGGACTGCACCCCGGACGGGGGCTGCTGGGCCGCGGGGGAGCAGGGGCGGCTGGCGCGACTGGAACCTGTTGCAAGGTGACATTGCGGGCTGACAGGTGACATTGCAGTTTGGCGTGTGACCGTACGCGTCCCGAGTGCGCCCACCGGGTCCGCTCCGGTCCGCGCCGACCCGAGAGGGACCGGCCCCGCCATCGCGCGGGACCGGTCCCCACCGGCCCGGGACCGGTGCGCGCGACACAGGGCCGCCGTCATCCCGGGCCGGGGTGTGCCGGGGGCCCGGATGAGGCGGCGGGAGGCTCAGAGAGCGGGGGACTCGCGGACCGTGGCCAGGTCGGAGGAGGTCTTCGTCGCGATGAACTCCGTGATCCGGTACGAGCACACCCCCGCCGTGGTGAAGGGGTCCTCGGCGGCGATCCGCTCCGCCTCGTCCCGCGAGATCCCGCCCGCGAGGATCATCCCGCCGTCCCGAGGCACCTTCCGACCGGAGGCCAGGAAGACCCCCTCCGCGTAGTGGCCGTCCAGCCAGGCGATGTGGGCGTCCATGTGCGCCTCGACCTCTTCGACGGGCGCGGTGTACGTGAGCTCCATGACGAACATGATCGTCAGGCTACTCTCGGACCACCATGACGAGCGTGAAGACCCCCGCCGACGAGGCCGAGGCCCGGGCGATACAGGACGAACTGCGGATCCGGGTCGTCCGGGACGAGGTCGGGCCGCCGCCCGGTCGCGGACTGGTCGCCGGGGTGGACGTGGCCTACGACGACGAGCAGGACGTGGTGGCGGCCGCGGCCGTGGTCCTGGACGCGGCCACCCTCGACACCGTCGAGGAGGCCACCGCCGTCGGCCGGGTGGCCTTCCCCTACATACCCGGGCTGCTGGCCTTCCGCGAACTGCCCACCGTGCTCGCCGCCCTGGACGCCCTCACCGCCGTCCCCGCCCTCGTCGTCTGCGACGGCTACGGCATCGCCCACCCCCGCGGCTTCGGACTCGCCAGCCACCTCGGCGTGATCACCGGACTGCCCACGATCGGGGTCGCGAAGAATCCGTTCACCTTCACCGTCGAACCCCTCGGCACGGACCGCGGCCGCACCTCCGCCCTCCGCGCCGTCGACGGGGCCGAAGTGGGCCGGGCCCTGCGCACCCAGGCCGGGATCAAGCCGGTCTACGTCTCCGTCGGGCACCGGGTCTCCCTGGACAACGCCTGCGCCCACACCCTCGCCCTCAGCCCCCGCTACCGGATCCCCGAGAGCACCCGGCTCGCCGACGCCCTGTGCCGTCGGGCCCTGCGCGAAGCCCGGGGCTGACCGGGCGCGGCGAGCCGTGGCGCGGGACGGTGTGCCGTCACGGGGGAGAGGTGACGGTGTGACCGTGCAACTTCACATGTGAACCCGCAACCTGACATGTGAACCCGCAACCTCACATGCCCCGCCCGCCCGCTTCGGTCGCCCCCCTCAGCCCGTTTCCCGCACGTCCGCCACCCGGAAGACGATGCCCGCCGCCCGCAGTCGCTCGGTGAGGGCATCACCCATCGCCACCGCCGTGGTCACCTGCCCCGCCGTGACGGGCAGTTCGTCGTGGGCCAGGCACAGCGCGGCCTCGGCCAGCATCTTGGCCGTCTCCCCGTACCCCGGGTCCCCGCCCGAGACCTCCGTGAACACCCGCCGGCCCCCGCCCTCCCCGACGAACCGCACGGTGAACCAGCTGCGGGCCCGACGCTCCGCGTCCGGACCGGTGCCCGGCTCCATCAGTCCCATCAGCCGCCGCCGCGCCGGCGGGAGCTGGGCCAGGGCCGCCGCCGCACCCACGGCGACCGTCCCGCCCAGCAGCACCGGCAGGGTCTTCACCGAGGCGTAGTGCCGGTAGCGGAAGTCGGGCCCGTACCGGTCCAGGGCGGCGGCCGACCGGGCCACGATCCGCGGGTCGAGCGTGGGCAGCGGGACCGCCCAGGTGCCCGTCTCGCGGCTGAACCGCGGCGCGCCCAGCGGGGCCCGGGCCCGACGGCCGAACAGCCGGGGCTCGTGCAGCCGCCGCTCCCGGGCCGCGCGCAGGGTCTGCGGGCCGCGGGCCAGGACGGTGAGGGCGGAGGAGAGGGTGCCTCCGGAGACGAAGGCGTCGGAGCGGACGAACGCGTCCACGCGCAGGGGTACGCCCTCGGGGAGCTGCCGCACCGTGAAGTAGGCGCCCAGGTCGTGCGGGACGGAGTCGAAGCCGCAGGCGTGAACGATCCGGGCGCCGGTCTCGCGGGCCCGGGCGTCCTGCTCCACGTAGGTCCGGTCCACGAACTCCGGCTCCCCGGTGAGGTCCAGGTAGTCGGTGCCCTCGGCGGCGCAGGCCGCGACCAGCCCGGAGCCGTACCAGACGTACGGCCCCACGGTGGTGGCCAGGACCCGGGTGGAGGCGGCGAGTTCGCGGAGGGAGCCCGGGTCCTCGGCGTCGGCGCGCAAGAGCGGGAGGTCGGCCAGGGCCGGGTTCAGTTCCGTGAGGGACTCCCGCAGCCGTTCCAGCCGGCCGGTGCTGCGTCCGGCGACGGCCCAGCGGCAGCCGGCGGGCGCGTGCTCGGCGAGGTAGCGGGCCGTCAGCTCCCCGACGAATCCGGTGGCCCCGAAGAGCACGAGGTCGTACGCCCGCTCGGGCGCCTCCTGTGGGTTCATGACGGCTTCATCCCCGCTCCTGACGGCTGTTGGTGGTGGCCGAGGCTAGCGTGAGCGGGAAACGGGCGTGCGAGCAGGGAGGGCCGGCGGTGGCGAAGGACGTGCGGACGTGGGAGCGGGTGAGGGCCTTCGCCCTGGGGCTGCCAGGGGCGGTGCAGGAGTTCCCGTGGGGTCCGGAGGACCGCGTGGTCAAGGTCAACAAGAAGATCTTCGTCTTCCTGGGTGACGTGGCGGGGGAGCGCCCGCTGTCGGTGACCGTCAAGCTCAAGGACGAGGACGTGCACGGGCACGCGATGACCATGCCGGGCGCGGAGCCGGCCGGTTACGGGCTGGGCCGTTCGGGCTGGGTGTCGGTGCCGCTGGCGCCGGCGGGGGCGCCTTCCGCGGCGGTGCTGTGCGAGTGGGTGGAGGAGAGCTACCGGACGGTCGCGCCGAAGAGCCTGGTCAAGGAGTGGGACGCGGGGCGGGGCTGAGAGGGGCCCGCGGCCCCGCCGGCCCGCGGGCCCCGGTCCGCTCGGCGGCGGGCGGTGACGGTCCGGCGGTCGCGGCGGGAAATCGCCTGAGCGCTTGCTCGTCCGGGGGTTGTGCTCACTGGAACGCGTTCCTAGCATCACTGGTGTTACATCAGTTGTGTCACATACCTGGGTACCTGGGGGCTCGATGGCAGTGACAGAGGACCGCGGCGCCGCCGGGACCGGTCCGCTCGCCGGGGTGCGGGTGGTCGAGCTCGCGGGCATCGGGCCGGGCCCCTTCGCGGCCATGCTCCTGGCCGACCTGGGGGCCGACGTGGTGCGGGTGGACCGGCCGGGCGGCGGCGCCCTGGCGGTGAACCCGGCGTACGACGTCACCAACCGGAACAAGCGCTCGGTGCTGGTGGACCTCAAGGCCCCCGACGGGCCGGAGCGGGTGCTCGCCCTCGTCGAACGGGCCGACGTGCTCATCGAGGGCTTCCGTCCCGGGGTCGCCGAACGCCTCGGGGTGGGCCCGGAGCAGTGCCGGTCCCGCAATCCCCGCCTGGTGTACGGGCGGATGACCGGCTGGGGCCAGGAGGGCCCCCTCGCCCCGCGCGCGGGCCACGACATCGGCTACATCGCGGTGACCGGGGCCCTGGGCATGATCGGCCCGCCGGACGGCCCCCCGGCGGTCCCCGCGAACCTGGTCGGGGACTACGCGGGCGGCTCCCTGTACCTGGTGGTGGGGGTGCTCGCGGCCCTCCAGCACGCCCGGACCACCGGCGAGGGCCAGACCGTGGACGCCGCCATCGTGGACGGCACCGCCCACCTCACCTCGATGATCCACGGCATGCTCGCGGCCGGCGGCTGGCAGGACCGGCGCGGGGCCAACCTCCTCGACGGCGGCTGTCCCTTCTACGGCACGTACGGCACGGCCGACGGCGGGTTCATGGCGGTGGGGGCGCTGGAGCCGCAGTTCTACGAGGAGTTCGTGCGGCTCCTCGGTCTGGGAGAGCTCGCCCCGGCCCGGAAGGACCTGGCCCGCTGGGGCGAGCTGCGGGAGGCCGTCACGGCCGCCTTCCTGACCCGGACCCGCGCCGCGTGGACGGCCGTGTTCGAGGACTCGGACGCCTGCGTGGCACCCGTCCTCTCGCTGCGGGAGGCCCCCGGGCACCCGCACCTGGCGGCCCGCGGCACCTTCACGGAGTCCGCCGGCATCGTCCAGCCCGCCCCCGCCCCGCGCTTCTCGGCCACCCCCACGACGGTGCGCCGCGGCCCGGCCCTGCCCGGGGCCGACACCGCCGAGGTGGCCCGGGACTGGGGGCTGCCCGCGCTCACCGACGCTCCCGCGGCGGCGGAGCCGTCCGTCGCACCCGCCCCGCCCGGCGGGGCCGCCCCGCACCCGGGCCCCGTACCCACCGAAGAGCCCGCGCCGGACGGCGGGCCGCGGCACCGAACTCTGGAGGACCGATGAAGCGGCAGATCTTCGACGCGGGACACGAGGCGTTCCGGGGGACCGTCCGCACCTTCCTGTCCAAGGAGGTGCTGCCGCACTACGAGGAGTGGGAGCGGGAGGGCATCGTCAGCCGCGAGGCGTGGCTCGCCGCCGGACGGCAGGGGCTGCTGGGCATGGCGGTCCCGGAGGAGTACGGCGGCGGAGGGAACCCGGACTTCCGGTACGCGGTCGTGCTGGCCGAGGAGTTCGTCCGGGCCGGCACCCCCGGATTCGCGGTCGGCCTGCACAACGACATCATCGGCCCCTACCTGACCTCCCTCGGCACCGAGGAGCAGAAGCGCCGCTGGCTGCCCGGATTCTGCAGCGGCGAGCTGATCTCGGCGATCGCGATGACGGAGCCGGGCGCCGGCTCCGACCTCCAGGGGATCCGGACCACGGCGGAGGACCGCGGGGACCACTGGCTCCTCAACGGTTCCAAGACCTTCATCTCCAACGGGATCCTCGCCGACCTGGTCGTGGTGGTGGCCCGGACCACCCCGGAGGGCGGGGCGCACGGGCTGTCCCTGCTGGTGGTGGAGCGGGGGGCGGAGGGCTTCGAGCGGGGCCGCAACCTCGACAAGATCGGCCAGAAGTCCCAGGACACCGCGGAGTTGTTCTTCCGGGACGTCCGGGTGCCGAAGGAGAACCTCCTCGGCGAGGAGAACGGCGCCTTCGTCCACCTGATGACGAACCTCGCCCAGGAGCGGCTGGCGATCGCGGTCTCCGCGATCGCCGCGGCCGAGCACCTGGTGGAGATCACCACCGGGTACGTGAAGGACCGCGAGGCGTTCGGGCGGCCGCTGGCCAAGCTCCAGCACGTGCGGTTCGAGATCGCGGAGATGGCCACCGAGTGCGCCGTCACCCGTACCTTCCTGGACCGTTGCGTCACCGAGCACGGGGAGGGCGGGCTGGACGCGGTGCACGCCTCGATGGCCAAGTGGTGGGCCACCGAACTCCAGAAGCGGGTCACCGACCGCTGCCTCCAGCTGCACGGCGGCTACGGCTACATGAACGAGTACCGGGTCGCGCGGGCCTTCACCGACGGCCGCATCCAGACCATCTACGGCGGCACGACCGAGATCATGAAGGAGATCATCGGCCGGTCCCTCCTCGGCTGACCGCCGGCGCCGCCCCCGCGCGGCGCCCTCCATCCCGGCGGTCGCGCCCGCCCGACCCCCGGTTCCCCTCCCCGGCTCCCTCCCCGAAAGGCTTACCAGTGAGCACCGAAGCGTACGTGTACGACGCGATCCGCACCCCGCGCGGACGCGGCAAGGCCAACGGGTCCCTGCACGGCACCAAGCCCATCGACCTGGTGACCGGTCTGATCACGGCCCTGCGTGACCGGAACCCGGAGCTGGACCCGGGGACGATCGACGACATCGTGCTCGGCGTGGTCGGCCCGGTGGGCGACCAGGGTTCGGACATCGCCCGGATCGCGGCCCTCGCCGCGGGTCTGCCGGACACCGTGGCAGGGGTGCAGGAGAACCGCTTCTGTGCTTCGGGTCTGGAGGCCGTCAACATGGCCGCCGCGAAGATCCGTTCCGGCTGGGAGGACCTGGTCCTGGCGGGCGGGGTGGAGTCCATGTCGCGGGTGCCGATGGCCTCCGACGGCGGGGCGTGGTTCGCGGACCCGATGACCAACCACACGGTGAACTTCGTGCCGCAGGGCATCGGCGCCGACCTGATCGCGACCCTGGGCGGCTTCACCCGCCGGGACGTGGACGAGTACGCGGCCCTGTCGCAGGAGCGGGCGGCGACGGCCTGGAAGGAGGGCCGGTTCGGCCGCTCCGTGGTGCCCGTCACCGACCGCTCCGGGCTGGTGGTCCTCGACCACGACGAGCACATGAGGCCCGGCACCACGGCGGACTCCCTGGCCCGGCTGAAGCCCTCCTTCGCCGACATCGGCGACCTGGGCGGCTTCGACGCGGTGGCCCTGCAGAAGTACCACTGGGTGGAGAAGATCGACCACGTGCACCACGCGGGCAACTCCTCCGGGATCGTGGACGGCGCGGCGCTGGTGGCCATCGGCTCCCGCGAGGCGGGGGAGCGCAACGGGCTGCGCCCGCGCGCCCGGATCGTCTCCGCGGCCGTCTCCGGCTCGGAGCCCACCATCATGCTGACCGGCCCCGCCCCCGCCACCCGCAAGGCCCTCGCCAAGGCCGGGTTGGAGATCGGCGACATCGACCTCATCGAGATCAACGAGGCCTTCGCCGGGGTGGTGCTCCGCTTCGCCGCGGACATGGGCATCGGCCTGGACCGGATCAACGTCAACGGCGGGGCCATCGCCCTGGGGCACCCGCTGGGCGCCACCGGCGCGATGATCCTCGGCACCCTGGTGGACGAGCTGGAGCGGCAGGACAAGCGCTACGGCCTCGCGACCCTGTGCGTGGGCGGCGGCATGGGCATCGCCACCGTCGTCGAACGCGTCTGACCCCTCCTGTCCCCAGTCACCCCTCCAGGAATCCGAGGAAGCAGTCACATGAGCGAGACCGGCACGATCCGCTGGGAACAGGACGAGACCGGCGTCGTCACCCTCGTGCTCGACGACCCCGCCCAGTCCGCCAACACCATGAACCAGGCGTTCAAGGCGTCCATCGCCGCCGTCGCCGAACGGGCCGAGGCGGAGAAGGAATCCATCCGCGGCATCGTCTTCACCTCCGCCAAGAAGACCTTCTTCGCGGGCGGTGACCTCAAGGAGATGATCCGGCTGCGGCCGGAGGACGCGCAGATCGCCTTCGACACCGGCACCGCCATCAAGGCATCCCTGCGCCGCATCGAGACCCTGGGCGTGCCCGTGGTCGCCGCCATCAACGGGGCCGCGCTGGGCGGCGGTTACGAGATCGCCCTGGCCTGTCACCACCGGGTGGCCCTCGACGCCCCCGGCTCCAAGATCGGCCTGCCCGAGGTCACCCTCGGGCTGCTGCCGGCGGGCGGCGGGGTCACCCGTACGGTCCGGCTGATGGGCATCGCGGACGCCCTGCTGAAGGTGCTGCTCCAGGGCACCCAGTACAGCCCGCGGCGGGCCCTGGAGAACGGCCTCGTGCACGAACTGGCCGCCACCCCGGAGGAGATGCTCGCCAAGGCGCGGGCCTTCATCGACGCCCACCCCGAGTCCCGGCAGCCCTGGGACGTGCCCGGCTACCGGATCCCCGGCGGCACCCCGGCCAACCCGCGGTTCGCCGCGAACCTGCCCGCCTTCCCCGCCAACCTGAAGAAGCAGCTGGCGGGCGCCCCGTACCCGGCCCCGCGCAACATCCTCGCGGCGGCGGTCGAGGGCTCCCAGGTGGACTTCGAGACCGCGCTGGTCATCGAGGCCCGGTACTTCACCGAGCTGGTCACCGGGCAGACCGCCAAGAACATGATCCAGGCGTTCTTCTTCGACCTGCAGGCGGTCAACTCGGGCCAGTCCCGGCCGAAGGGCGTGCCCCCGCGGCCGGTCCGCAAGGTGGCCGTGCTCGGCGCCGGGATGATGGGCGCGGGCATCGCCTACTCCTGCGCGAAGGCCGGCATCGAGGTGGTCCTGAAGGACGTCACCGCGGAGGCCGCCGCCAAGGGCAAGGGGTACGCGGAGAAGCTGTTGGCGAAGGCCCTGTCGCGGGGTCGGACCACCGAGGCGGCCCGGGACGCGCTCCTCGCCCTGATCACCCCGACCGCGGAGGTCGCCGACCTCGCCGGCTGCGACGCGGTGATCGAGGCGGTGTTCGAGGACACCGCCCTCAAGCACAAGGTGTTCCAGGAGATCCAGGACGTGGTGGCGCCGGACGCGCTGCTGTGCTCGAACACCTCCACCCTGCCCATCACCGGGCTCGCCGAAGGGGTGTCCCGCCCGGCCGACTTCATCGGACTGCACTTCTTCTCCCCGGTGGACAAGATGCCGCTGGTCGAGATCATCAAGGGCCGGGACACCGGGGACGAGGCCCTGGCCCGCGCCTTCGACCTGGTCCGGCAGATCCGCAAGACCCCCATCGTGGTCGGTGACTCCCGCGGCTTCTTCACCTCCCGGGTGATCGGCCAGTTCATCAACGAGGGCGTGGCGATGATCGGCGAGGGCGTGGAGCCCGCTTCGGTGGAACAGGCCGCCGCCCAGGCCGGGTACCCCGCCAAGGTGCTCTCCCTGATGGACGAGCTGACCCTCACCCTGCCCCGCAAGATCCGGGACGAGACCCGCCGGGCCTTCGAGGCCGAGGGCCGCACCTGGGCCGAGCACCCCGCGGACCGGGTCATCGACCGCATGGTCGACGAGTTCGGGCGTCCCGGCCGCAGCGGCGGGGCCGGCTTCTACGAGTACGAGGACGGCAAGCGCACCCGGCTGTGGCCGGGACTGCGCGAGCACTTCACCGCGCCGGGCACCGACATCCCCTTCGAGGACATGAAGGAGCGGATGCTCTTCGCGGAGGCCCTGGACACCGTCCGCCTCTTCGAGGAGGGCGTGCTCACCTCGGTGGCCGACGCCAACATCGGCTCCATCATGGGCATCGGCTTCCCCGCCTGGACCGGCGGTGTCATCCAGTACGTCAACGGCTACGAGGGCGGCCCGGCCGGCTTCGTGGCCCGGGCCCGTGAGCTCGCCGCCGCCTACGGGGAGCGCTTCGAGCCGCCGGCGCTGCTGGTGGAGAAGGCCGAGCGCGGGGAGCGCTTCACCGACTGACCCCGGCGCCGCCCGCGCCGCGTCCGGCGCGGGCGGGCCCGACCGGGTGCGGCCCGCACCGGCCCGGTCGGGCCGGCCCCGTCGCGTGGGCCGGGAACGGAAGGGCCGCGCGGGACCCGTCAGGTCCCGCCGGGGGAGTCCTCCGAGGCGAAGGCCGCCCGCAGTTCCTCGCGCAGGGACCGCTGGAAGGCCGTCACCAGTGCCTGCACCACCAACGGCTGCATGTGCGCCGACAACGCCTTCATCGACTCCACCCGCTCCGGATCGTCCTCGCCCTCACGGAACGGCCCCCACACCTCGTCCCGGAACAGCGCCGTCAACTCGTGCGCCGTGCCCCGCGCGTGCTCCAGCAGCACCCGGCGGGCCGCCAGCACGGTCCCGTACGCGATCGGCACGTCCAGCAGGGCCACGCCCAGCCGCAGCAGCGCCGGGTCCACCCGGTACCCCGCACCCGCCGGGCGGACCACGTCCATCGCCGCCAGCCGCTCCAGGTCCCCGTCCGGCAGCTCCCGGCCCGCCCGCTTCTCCAACTCCTCCCGCGTGATCTCCCGCGCCGGATCCGGGGACCAACTGGCCACCAGGGCGCGGTGGATCGCCAGGTCGTGGGCGCTCAGGTCCTCGGGCAGGGCGTCCAGGTACCGCTCGATCGCGGACAGGGTCATGCCCTGCGTCTGGAGCTCCTCGATCAGCGCCAGCCGTGACAGGTGCTCGGGCCCGTACCGCCCCACCCGGCGGGGGCCGATCACGGGAGGGGGCAAAAGCCCGCGGGTGCTGTAGAACCGTACGGTACGGACGGTGACACCGGCCCGCGCGGCGAGCTCGTCGACGGTGAGCGCGGGCTCCTGCGCCTCGGGGGTCATCGGCTGTGCCTCGCTCTCTGATCACTCCGCTTCAGGTTCAACAGTATTGCTGTCGCACCAACGATGTGAAACGGCCAGGAGCTGCCCATGCCCACGAAACTGCGACTGCCCGGAACCGCCGAGACCCTCACCCTGCCCGACCTGCTCGCCCGCAACGCCGCCGAGTACGGCGGGCTCCCCGCCCTGTCCTGGCGCGAGGGATCCGACTGGACCACGTTGGACTGGGACGAGGTCCGCCACCGCACCGCCGTCCTCGCCGCCGGGTACGCCGCCCTCGGCGTGACCCGCGGGGAACACGTCCTCATCATGATGGGGAACCGGGCCGAGCACTGGCTCAGCGACCTCGCCCTCGTCCACCTCGGCGCCGTCCCCGTCACCGTGTACGGCACCTCCGCGCCCGAGCAGATCGCCCACATCGCCCGCCACAGCCGGGCCCGCTTCGCCCTCCTCGAAGGGGCCCGCGAACTCTCCCGCTGGGAACCCCTCCTTGACGACCCGGACACCCCCCTCGAACGCCTCGTCGTCGCCGAACCCGCCGAAGCGGGCCGTCACACCACGTACTCCTCCCTCTACAGCAGCGGCCTGCGCCTCTACCGCCCCGAGGAGTTCGAACGGATCCGCTCCCAGGCCCGCCCCGAGGACCCGCTGACCGTCGTCTACACCTCCGGCACCACCGGCGAGCCCAAGGGCGTGCCCCTCACCCACCGCAACATCTGGCTCCAGGCCGTCCGCCTCGACCGCCACGTCGACCTCCCCGAACACGCCGAGCACCTCTGCTACCTGCCCTTCGCCCACATCGCCGAACGCATCCTCGGGATCTACCTGCCGCTGCTGCGGGCCGCGCACGTCCGGCTCTGCGCCGACCCCACCACCGTCGCCGCCGCCGTCCGTGAACTGCGCCCGGTGCAGTTCTTCGGCGTCCCCCGGGTCTGGGAGAAGCTGGCCGCCTCCGTACGGGCCGTCCTCGGCCGCCTCCCGCAGGAGCAACAGGACGCCATCGCCGCCGCCAACACCGTGGCCCGGGAGAGGGCCGCGCACCGCGAGCGCGGCCGGGAACTCCCCGCCGACCTCGACCGCGCCTACACCCGCGCCAAGGAACAGGTCCTCGACCCGCTGCTCTCCCTCGCCGGACTGGACCGGCTGGTGTGGACGGCCAGCGCCACCGCGCCGATGCCCGTGGACGTCACCCGCTTCTGGGCCGGCTGGGGGATCACGATCATGGACGCCTGGGGGCTGACCGAGACCTCCGGGGTCTGCACCGTCAACAGCCCGGACTCCTTCCGCCTCGGCTCCGTCGGCCGCCCCATCGACGGCCTCGACCTGCGCATCGCCGAGGACGGCGAGATCCTGGCCCGCGGCGCCACCGTCTTCGCCGGCTACCTGCGCCCCGACGGGAGCCTGGACCCCGCCTGCGACCCGGAGGGCTGGTTCGCCACCGGCGACGTGGGCCGCGTCGACGAGGACGGGTTCCTCTGGATCACCGACCGCAAGAAGGAACTGATCGTCACCTCCACCGGCAAGAACGTCTCGCCCGCCCTGGTGGAGAACACCGTCAAGGAGCACCCCCTCATCGGCCAGGCCCTGGTGCACGGAGACGGCCGCTCCTACCTGGTGGGGCTGCTCGTCCTCGACCCGGAGCTGGCCCCCGCCTGGGCCGCCGCCCGCGGCATCGAGGCCGAGGGCACCGCCGCGCTGGCCGCGCACCCGCGGATCCACGAGGAGGTGGCCCGCGCCGTCGAGGCCGCCAACGCCCGGCTCAACCGCACCGAGCAGATCAAGAAGTACCGCATCCTCGCCTCCGAATGGGGCCCGGAGACCGGGGAGCTGACCCCCTCGCTGAAGCTGCGCCGCCGGGTGGTCCGGGACCGGTACGCGCGGATCATCGACGAGATGTACGCCGAGTAGGCGCACCGCCGCACCGCCGCCCCCATGTCGGCCCGCCCGCCCCGCCCGTCCCCGCTCACCCGTTCGGCCGTCCCGGGCGGCGCCGGGGCGGCGGGCCGATCAGGGTGGCCCTGTGGGAGTCCTCCGTGATCATCCAGAACTGGCCCTGTTCCTGTGCCTCGCCGCCGGCTACCTGGTCGGGAAGCTGCGCGTGGGCCCCATCACGCTGGGGGGCATCTGCGGCACGCTGATCGTCTCCCTGCTGCTGGGCGCCTGGGCGGAGATCGAGGTCTCAGGCGACGTCAAGACGATCTTCTTCGCGCTGTTCATCTTCGCCCTCGGCTACATGGCGGGACCGCAGTTCTTCGCCAACCTCAACCGCAAGAGCCTGCGCTTCTTCACGCTCTGCCTGATCGAGCTGGTCAGCGTCCTCGCCATCGCCTACGGCCTGGCCAAGGCCTTCGACCTGGACGTGGGCACCGCCTCCGGCATCCTGGCGGGCGCCGCCACCGAATCCGCCGTGGTCGGCACCGCCTCCGAGTCCATCGCCAAGCTCCCCGGGCTCAGCGCCGACCAGATCAGCACCTACCAGGGCCACGTGGCCACCGCCTACACGGTCTGCTACCTCTTCGGCCTGATCACCATCGTGATCTACACCAGCCAGATCATGCCGATGCTGATGCGGATCAACCTCCGCGACGCCTCCCGCGAACTGTGGGAGAAGATGCGCGGCGGCGGCTCCGGGCTGGAGAGCGACGAACGCGAGGCGCTGCCCGCCCTGGTGGGCCGCACCTACCTGGTCACCCTCGCGGACGGCCGTACCGTCGGCGCGCTGGAGGCGGACCACGGCGGCCGGATCACCGTCGAGGCCGTCAAACGCGGCTCCCGACTGCTGACGCCGGAGCCCGACCTCGAACTCACCCTGTCCGACCTGGTCCTGATCGTGGGCCGGCGGTCCAACACCATCGAGGCCGGCCGCACCATCGGCCCGGAGACCTCCGGCATCCCCGGCCTGGACACCCCGCTGGCCACCAGCCAGATCGCGCTCACCGACAAGACCGCGGCGGGCAAGACCCTGGACACCCTGACCCGCGAACACCCCGAGTTCACCCTCAACGGCGTGTACGTCACCGACGTGCTCCGCAACGACCAGCACCTGCCCGCCAACCCCGACACCGTGGTGCAGCGCGGCGACGTGGTCACCCTGGTCGGCGCCCGCGCCGGACTCAACCGGCTGGTCGCGAAGATCGGCACGGTGGCCCGCAACGACGCCACCGACTTCATCTACCTGGGCCTGGGCATCGCGGTCGGCTCCCTGATCGGACAGATCGTGATCCGGCTCGGGGACATCCCGCTCTCCCTCGGCACCGGCGGCGGCTGCCTCATCTCCGGCCTGCTCTTCGGCTGGTTCCGCTCCCGCAAGCAGACCTTCGGCGCCTTCCCGCCCCAGGCCGCCACCACCATCAAGGACATGGGCCTCGCGGTGTTCATCGCCTGCACCGGGCTCACCTCCGGCCCGCAGGCCTGGCCCCTCCTCAAGGAGTACGGGGCCCTGCTGCCCTTCGCGGGCATCGCCATGGTCCTCGTACCGGCCACCCTCTCCCTGGTGGTCGGCCGCAAGCTCCTCAAGATCGAGAAACCGCTGCTGATCGGCGCCATCGCCGGACAACAGTGCTCCACCCCCGCGATCACCTCCGTGACCCAGGTCGCGCAGAGCTCCGTGCCGATGCTCGGCTACACGATCACCTACACCCTGTCGAACTTCCTGCTGCCGCTGACCGGCCCCATCCTCGTCGGCGTGCTCGGCGCCTGAACGGAAAAGGCTCCCAGATGATCGACTTCCTCAACCGGAACATCTTCCAGCCCCACCCGGAGCTGCTGGTCTTCCTGACCGTGGCCATCGGCTTCCTCTTCGGCAAGCTCCGCTGGAAGGCCATCGGCCTCGGCGCCGTCACCGGCTGCCTGATCGCCGGACTGCTGATGGGCGCGCAGTTCAAGGTGACCATCGACGCCACCCTGAAGAACCTCTTCTTCACGCTGTTCCTCTTCGCCCTCGGCTACAAGGTCGGCCCGCAGTTCTTCCGCGGACTGAAGAAGGACGGCCTGCCGCAGGTGGTCAACGCCGTCATCGTCTGCGTCACCGGCCTGCTGGTCTCCTGGGGCTTCGCCGTCCTCCTCGGCTACGGGCCCGGACTCAGCGCGGGCCTGCTCGGCGGCGCCCTCACCCAGTCCGCCGTCATCGGTGTCGCCCAGGACGCCATCGGCAACCTCCCCGGCCTGAGCGCCGACCAGATCAAGGAACAGGAGAACCTGGTCGCCGTCGGCTACGCCGTCACCTACCCGCTCGGCACCATCCTCTGCGCCCTGCTGCTGGCGAGCTTCCTGCCCCGCCTCTACCGCCGCGACATCGCCGCCGAGAGCGCCGCCCTCGCCCGCGAGCTCGACGCCCCCGAGGACGACCCCGACCTGCACGAGGGCTACTACGAGGTGGTCCTGCGGGCCTACACCCTCCAGCGCCCCGACCTCGCCGGACGCACCATCGAGGACTTCGAGCAGCAACAGAAGTCCCTCGGCCGCCGGATCTACCTCACCCGGGTCCGCCGCGACGGCGCCGTGCTCGAACACACCCAGCAGACCGTGCTCCGCGAGGGCGACGTCGTCGCCGTCAGCGCCCTGCGCGGCTCCCTGGTCGAGTTCGACGCCCGGACCCACATCGGGGCCGAGACCGACGACGTGGAACTCCTCGGCTACCAGACCGAGACCCTCCACGTGGTCGCCTCCGAGAAGGCGCACCTCGGGCAGACCATCGCGGAGCTCCGCCAGCAGGACTTCATGGTGGGCGTGTACGTGGACAAGCTGTACCGGGCGGGCAGCGAGTTCCCCTACCGGCTGTCCACGCAGCTGGAACGCGGGGACACCGTGGTCCTCAGCGGCCCCAAGCGGCTGGTGGACCCGGCCGGCCGGGCCATCGGCAAGCCCGTCCCCACCAGCTTCGCCACCGACATGATCTGGGTCGGACTCGGCGTGTTCCTCGGCGGCTGCCTGGGCATCCCGGCGCTCACCGCGGGCGGCGTGCCCATCTCCCTGTCCACCTCGGGCGGCGCCCTCATCATGGGCCTGATCTTCGGCTGGATCCGCGGCAAGTACCCGACCTACGGCAACGTCCCCCCGGGCGCCCAGTGGTTCATGGACACCTTCGGGCTCTGCCTCTTCGTCGCCGTCGTCGGCATCAACGCCGGCCCCAGCTTCACCAGCGGCCTGTCCACGGCCGGGTGGGGACTCCTGGTCTTCGGCGCGATCGCCACCGTGATCCCGCTGCTCGTCGGCTTCCTGGTCGGCCACCACATCCAGAAGATCCGCTTCCCGATCCTGCTGGGCGTCCTCGCGGGCGGCCAGACCACCACGGCCGCCATCGGCGCCATCAACGAACAGTCCCGCTCCCAGGTGCCGACCCTCGGCTACACGATCCCGTACGCCATCTCCAACGTGCTCCTGACCATCTGGGGCGCCGTGATCGTCCTGCTCAACCACTGACCGCGGCCCCGTGGCCCCCGCACCGCAAGCGCCCTCCGAACGAAGGACCCCCACCGTGCCCGAGACCAGCTTCAGCCGCGAGGAGATCCAGTCCTTCGCCCAGCTCAGCCCCTTCGAGCTGAAGGACAAGTTCATCCAGATCGCCAAGGCCGCCCAGGAGGACAAGCCCGGCCAGAAGGGCAAGACCACCCGGGCCATGCTCAACGCCGGCCGCGGCAACCCGAACTGGATCGCCACCGGCCCCCGCGAGGCCTTCTACGCCCTGGGCTACTTCGCCCTGGACGAGTCCCGCCGGGTCTGGACCGCCGACAACCTGGGCGGCATGCCCGAGAAGCAGGGCATCGGGGACCGCTTCGACGCCTTCCTGCGCCGCCACCCCGAGCTGCCCGGCGCCGAACTCCTCGGCCGCTGCGTTTCCTACGCCCTGGACCGGTTCGCCTTCGACCGGGACTCCTTCATCCACGAGCTCGCGGACTCCATCACCGGCGACAACTACCCGGTCCCCGACCGCATGCTGACCCACGCCGAGCACGTGGTCCGCGGCTACCTCGCCGACGAGCTGATGGACAAGCGGCCGGTGCCCGACGACCGGCTCAGCCTGTTCGCCACCGAGGGCGGCACCGCGGCGATGTGCTACATCTTCGACTCGCTGATGAAGAACGGCATCCTGCACAAGGGCGACAAGATCGCCCTGATGGTGCCGGTGTTCACCCCGTACATCGAGATCCCCGAGCTCGACACCTTCGAGTTCGAGGTGGTCAACGTGGAGGCGAGCCTCTTCTCCGAGACCGGGGTGCGGCAGTGGCGCTACCCGGAGGAGGAGGTCGCCAAGCTCGCCGACCCGTCCGTGAAGCTGGTCTGCATCGTCAACCCGAGCAACCCGCCCTCGCTGGCGATGAGCGAGCGGGTGGCGAACCAGATCAAGGAGATCGTCGCCACCAGCAACCCGAACCTGCTCGTCGTCACCGACGACGTGTACGGCACCTTCGTCGAGGGCTTCCGCACCCTCGCCGCCGAGATCCCCCGCAACACGCTGCTGGTGTACTCGTACTCCAAGCACTACGGCTGCACCGGCTGGCGGCTGGGCGTCATCGGCCTCCACGACGACAACGTCATCGACGAGATGGTCGCGGCGCTCCCGCAGGCGGAGAAGGACCGGCTGGCCAAGCGGTACGGCACCCTCACCCTGGAACCGGAGAAGATCCGCTTCATCGACCGGCTGGTCGCCGACTCCCGCGAGGTCGCCCTCAACCACACCGCCGGTCTGTCGCTGCCGCAGCAGACCATGATGGTGCTGTTCTCCCTCTTCGACCTCCTCGACGAGGGCCAGGCGTACAAGCACCGCATCCGGGAGATCTGCCACCGCCGTCTGGACCTCCTCCTGGAGGGCGCCCAGATGAAGATCTCCGACGACGACAAGCGGGCCGCGTACTACATCGAACTGGACCTCCTGGCCGAGGCCGAGCGGGTGTACGGCAAGCCCTTCGCGGAGTACCTGGAGAAGAACTACGAGCCGGTGGACCCGCTGTTCCGGCTGGCCGAACAGACCTCGGTGGTGCTCCTCAACGGCGGCGGCTTCGACGGCCCCGAGTGGTCCGTCCGGGTCTCCCTGGCCAACCTCGACGACCTCGACTACCTCAAGATCGGCCACCACCTGCGGAGCATCTTCCAGGACTACGCGGCCGAGTGGGAGCGCTCGAAGGCCGGGGACTGACCGACCCGCCGCCGCCCGCCCGCCCGCCGCCCGCCGTCTGTCAGCGGGGTCCGCGCTCCGTCACCGGCTGTCCTCCATGTGGCCGCAGGCCGAGCACACCAGCAGGTCGCGCTGCTGCCACATGGTGCGCAGGCAGCGCGGGCACCCGGTGGTCCGGATCCCGTGCGGGCCGTACGGCGGCGGGTCCGGGGTGCTGGCGGCGTACTCCACGATGCGGGCGCGGGTCCGGTCGTCGGCGGTCGCCGCCATCCGCAACAGGCGGGCGACGCGGGAGCGGGCTTCTTCGGCGAAATAGCTGGTCATCTCGGGCGCACAGTAGCGGGCCGGGGCGGTCCGGGGGCGCGCGCGGCGCCCCGGATGACGCGAAGGTGTGACCCGCCCGCTCCCGTTCCGTCCCCCGCGCGGGGGACGGAACGGGAGCGGGGCCGGCTCAGGAACCGATCACGGGGTAGTGGTCGCTCAGGTTGGAGTAGGTGTACGAGGTGCCCCAGCTGCTGACGGTCCAGGGCGCGCTCTGCTCCTTGATCACGTCGTTGGTCCAGCCCGCCGGCTTGGCGTGGCCCGCCCGGTGCAGGACGTAGTCAAGGTCCTCGCGCGGGTCGGAGGGGTAGCGGTACCGCGCGATGGAGTTGTCGCGGGTGTCGAAGGAGTAGGTGTGCCCGGTGCGGGCGTCGGCGCCGGTCAGGCCCGCGTCGGCGAGCATGCTCGCGTACTCCGGGGTCCGCGAGTCCACGTTGAAGTCGCCCGCCACGATCACCTGCTCGGACGCCGGGATGTTCTTGGCGTCGAGGAAGGCGTCGATGTTCCTGAACTGGCGGCTGCGCATCTGCGCCGCCTCGCCCGCCGAGCAGCCCGGGTCGGTGGACTGGGCGTGGGTGCCGACCACGTGCACCTTCGTGCCGTTCACGTCGAGGACCGTGTACACGAAGCCCTTGTTCGACCACCAGTCGGCGCCGCAGGCGTCCTTGTAGACGTACTGCTCCTTGCGGACGATCGGCCACTTGCTGAGGATCGCGACCCCGCCGTCCTCGGGGGTGGTGGCCGAGTAGGCGCCGCCCGTGGCGTCCCAGCCGTCCTTGCTGCGGCCCATCACGGGGGTCTGGTACGGGTACCCGGCGGCCGAGTTCGCCTTGAGGGCGTCACCGGAGGAGTTGTCGAAGGCCTCCTGGAGGACGACCACGTCGCGGCCCTTGTAGAAGGACGCCTTCGGTATCTCGCGGGCGCGGTGGTCCTGGCCCCAGTTCGGGTAGAGGTTCTTGCTCATCAGGAAGACGTTGTACGACAGGACGCTGAGCCGGGGGACCGCGGTCGCCTCGGCCGGGGCGGCGGAGGCGGCGGGCGCCGCGGTGAGGGCCAGCGCGGCGGCGACGGCGGCGGCGAGGACCGGAGCGGCGACGCGGCCGCGACGGTGGGGGAGCGCCATGGAGACTCCTGTGGTCGGCTGGGGGGTGTGGGGCGTGGGGCCCCGCCATCACAGCAGAAGCAGTTACCTCTGGGTAACACCCGTGCGACCGGAATCTTTACGCGCCGGTACGAATCCCGGCGGACGGACGCGCACACGCGGGGCGAACCCGCCCTTACCCGACCGGACCCCCGCCCCGACCGCCCGCGGAGGACACCATGGACCCGCTCCCCCCGCCCCGGGACGGCATCCTCTGGAACGTCACCGGCGACCTCCGGATGCTCCTGCTGCTGCCCGCCTCCTTCCTCCTCCAGGTCGCCGACCCCGCCATCGCCGCCGGAGTGGACCGGCACTCGGTCTTCCGCACCGACCCCTGGGGCCGCGGGGTCCGGTCCGTGGAATCCGTCCAGCGCTGGGTGTACGGAGGCGCGGACGCCGCCGCCGAGGGCCGCAGGCTCCGCCGCCTCCACCGCGACATCCACGGCACCGCCCCCGACGGCACCCCGTACCGCGCCCTCGACCCCGACACCTGGGCCTGGGTGCACGCCTCCGGCTTCGCCGTGCAGCTGCACGCCTTCGGGCTGCTCTGGCCCCGCCCCCTGGACCCCGCCGAAACCGAGGCCCTCTACGCCGAATGGCTCCGGCTCGGCCGGGTCCTCGGCATCCACGACCGCGACATGCCCCCCGACGCGACGGCCTACCGCGAGCACTTCCACCACGTGGTCACCACCCGGCTCCGCCTGACCGGCGTCGCCCGGGAACTCCTCGACACCGACGCCGCCCTCCCCGCCCCCGACCGCGGTCCCCGCCCGCTCCGCATCGCGCTGCGGCTGCTGTGGCCCCTGCTGCGCCGGCCCTTCCTGCGGCTGCGGGCCTTCCTCACCGTCGGCTACCTGCCCCCCGAGGCCCGCACCGCCCTCGGCCTGCCCTGGACCCCCGGCCGGCAGCGCCGACTGCGCCTGTTCAGCCGCGCCGTCGGCGTGCTCGTCGCCCTGCTCCCGGACCGGCTGCGGTACCTGCCCCTCGCGCGCCGGGCCCGGGCGGCTGCCCCCTGAGGGACGGCCGCCCGGGCCCGGGAGTCCGACGGCGCGGGGCCCGAGGGCCGCCGCGGTCAGCGGTGCGCGTCGTGGTCGTGCACAGAGTCCGTCGCGGCGATCTTCTTCCAGGACTTCGGCTGCACCGGCTTCGGGGCCGCCCCGCGCAGGTTGCCGCGCTTCGGCTTCGACGCCGGCTTCGACGGGCCCGCCGCCGGCTTCCCGGACCGGTACAGCCAGGTGTCCAGCAGCCCCGCCAGCCGCTTGCCGGAGATCCGCTCGGCGTACCGGGTGAACTCGGCCACGGAGGCGTTGCCGTGCGCGAACTCCGTCGGCCAGCCCTTCAGGACCGCGAAGAACTTCTCGTCGCCGATCTCGTTCCGCAGCGCCTGCAGGGCCAGCGCGCCCCGGTCGTACACGGCCCCGTGGAACTGGTTCTCCGGGCCCGGGTCACCCGGCTTGACCTGCCAGAACGGGTCCTCCGCGGGACGGGTCGCGTACACCCAGTCCGCCAGCTCCTGCGCGGTGCCCTCGCCCTCCTTCTCCGACCACAG
Organism: Streptomyces sp. NPDC097619; assembly: GCF_040302735.1. Classification (NCBI taxonomy): domain Bacteria; kingdom Bacillati; phylum Actinomycetota; class Actinomycetes; order Kitasatosporales; family Streptomycetaceae; genus Streptomyces; species Streptomyces sp. NPDC097619. The sequence continues at coordinate 86,675 of NZ_JBEOSD010000004.1, forward strand.
CCACTGGCTGTAGCGGGCGAAGCCCTCGTTGATCCAGATGTCCTTCCAGCCGCGGACCGACACGCTGTTCCCGTACCACTGGTGGGCCAGCTCGTGCACGACCACCTGCACGTTCGCGCCGTTGGCGAACTGCCGCGGGCTGTAGAAGGGCCGCGTCTGCGTCTCCAGGGCGTAGCCGCTGGTCACGTTCGGGACGTAGCCGCCGAGCGCGTTGTACGGGTACGGGCCGAAGTACCCGGTCAGCCAGTCGGCCACCTCGCCGGTCCGCTCCAGGCTGGCCCGCGCCGCGCCGGCGTTGTCGCCCAGGTCCTTGCTGTAGGCGTTCAGGATCGGCAGACCGTTGGCCGTGGTGTCGGTGGTGATGTCGAACTTGCCGACCGCGAGCGTGGCCAGGTAGGTGGCCTGCGGCTTGTTCGACCGCCAGTTGTACCGGGTCCAGCCCAGCTTCGAGCTCGACGACTGGAGCACGCCGTTGCTGATGGCCTGGGTGCCGTCCGGCACGTTCACCGACACGTCGAAGGTGGCCTTGTCCAGCGGGTGGTCGTTGCTCGGGAACCACCAGATGGCCGAGTCCGGCTCCTGCGCCGCCACACCGCCGTCCGGGGTGCGGTGCCAGGCGGTCCAGCCGTCCACCTTCAGCTCGGAGGGCTTGCCCGCGTACTTCACGACGACGGTGACCGACTTGCCCTTCGCCAGCGGGCTCGCCGGGGTCACCTCCAGCTCCTGGGTGCCCGAGGTGGCGAACCCGGCCCTGATTCCGTTGACCCGCACCTCGCTGACCTTCAGGCCGAAGTCCAGGTTGAACCGGGACAGGTCCTGGGTGGTGGTGGCGAGGATGGTCGCCGTGCCCTCCAGCAGGTCCGTCTTCGGCTGGTACTGGAGCCTCAGGTCGTAATGGGAAACGTCGTATCCGCCGTTGCCGCTGGCCGGGTAATAGGGATCACCGATACCCGGGGCGCCCGGAGCGAAACTTGCGGCCGACGCCGGGATCACCAGCAGAAGGGAGGCGGCAAGCACGCTCGGGGCGATGACTTTGCGGTGCACGAGAGCTCCAAGTGGTAGGTGCCGTGGTTGCGTTCGACCGTATTCATCCCCGGCGTCCCCCGTCATGTCCACGACCCCTGCTGTCACATGATCGCCATTCGGCCGAAACCCTCGGGTCCCCGGAGCCCCGGAAGCCGCCCTTCCCCCCGGTGGAGGGCCACGTCCGCCCCCTCTCGCCCGAGGCCCGCCGCCCCGGCGGGACCCACCCCCGCCCCGGCTAGGATCGTGGGCAAATGACTGCAACCCTCGTCGCCAAGGAACTCGCCGCAGGCCACGGCGAGCGCACCCTCTTCGCCGGACTCGACCTGGTCGTCGCCCCCGGGGACGTCATCGGCCTCGTCGGCGTGAACGGGGCCGGAAAGTCCACCCTGCTCCGCCTCCTCGCCGGCCTCGACCGCCCCGAGGACGGCGAGGTGCGCCTCTCCCCGCCCACGGCCGCCGTCGGCCACCTCCCCCAGGAACCCGAACGCCGCGCCGGCGAGTCCGTGCGCGCGTTCCTGGCCCGCCGCACCGGCGTCGCCGCCGCCCAGACCGAGCTCGACACCGCCACCCAGGGACTCGTCGACGGCACCCCCGGCGCCGACGACGACTACAACCTCGCCCTGGAACGCTGGCTCGCCCTCGGCGGCGCCGACCTCGACGAACGCGCCGAGGAGGTCGCCGCCTCCCTCGGCCTCGCCGTCGGCCTCGACCAGCCCATGACCGCCCTCTCCGGAGGCCAGGCCGCCCGCGCCGGACTCGCCTCCCTGCTGCTCTCCCGCTACGACGTCTTCCTCCTCGACGAGCCCACCAACGACCTCGACCTCGACGGCCTGCGCCGCCTGGAGGAGTTCGTCACCGGCCTGCGCGCGGGCACCGTCGTCATCAGCCACGACCGCGAGTTCCTGACCCGCACCGTCACCAAGGTCCTCGAACTCGACCTCGCCCAGCAGCAGATCAACCTCTACGGCGGCGGCTACGAGTCCTACCTGGAGGAGCGGGCCACCGCCCGCCGGCACGCCCGCGAGGACTACGAGGAGTACGCCGACAAGCGCACCGCGCTGGAGGGCCGCGCCCTCATGCAGCGCAACTGGATGGACAAGGGCGTCCGCAACGCCCGCCGCAAGGCCGGCGACAACGACAAGATCGGCCGGAACCTCCGCGGCGAGTCCAGCGAGAAGCAGGCCGCCAAGGCCCGGCAGACCCAGCGCGCCATCGAACGGCTGGAGGTGGTCGAGGAACCCCGCAAGGAGTGGGAGCTCCGCATGGAGATCGCCGCGGCCCCCCGCTCCGGCTCCGTGGTCTCCACCCTCAACGGGGCCGAGGTCCGTCGCGGGGACTACACCTTCGGACCCGTCAGCCTCCAGATCGACTGGGCCGACCGGATCGCGATCACCGGAGCCAACGGCGCCGGCAAGTCCACCCTCCTCGGCGTCCTCCTCGGCCGGGTCCCCCTCGACTCCGGCAGCGCCCACCTGGGCTCCGGGGTCCTCGTCGGCGAGGTGGACCAGGCCCGCGGACTGTTCCTCGGCGAGGAACCCCTCCTGGACGCCTTCTGCGCCGCCGTGCCCGACACCGAGCCCGCCGAGGTCCGCACCCTGCTCGCCAAGTTCGGCCTGAAGGCGGCGCACGTGCTGCGCCCCGCCGGGAGCCTGTCGCCGGGGGAGCGCACCCGCGCGGCCCTGGCCCTGCTCCAGGGCCGAGGCGTGAACCTCCTCGTCCTCGACGAGCCCACCAACCACCTCGACCTGCCGGCCATCGAGCAGCTGGAAGCGGCCCTGGAGTCCTACACGGGCACCCTGCTGCTGGTCACGCACGACCGGCGGATGCTGGACGCCGTGCGCACCACCCGCCGGCTCCGCGTCGAGGACGGCAAGGTCACCGAGGACTGACCGGCGGGCCCGCCGGGCCCGCCGTGCCGATCGACCCGGGGACCCGGCGCGGCGGCGCCCCGGCCGGCCCTCAGGGGCCGGCCGGGGGGCGTCGGGTCCGCGCCATCCGGCTCGCGACCAGGTGCCGCGGCAGGTGCCGGACGGCCTGCGCGTACGCCTTGTACCGCCACCCGGCCACGCTCACCGGCCGGGACCGCGCCAGGTCCTTGAACGCCTGCGCGACCACCTGGTCGGGCTCCAGCCACGGCACGTCCTTGAGGGCGTCCGGGTCCATGCCCGCCCGCTCCTGGAACTCGGTGCGGGTGAACCCGGGCACCACGGCCAGCACCCGCACCCCGTACGGGGCCAGGTCCACCCGCAGGGACTCGCTGAAGGAGGTCAGCCACGCCTTCGCCGCCCCGTAGGTGCCGGTGGGCAGCAGCCCCGCCACCGAGGACACGTTGAGCACCGCGCCGCGCCGACGCTCCCGCAGGCCCGGCACCACCGCGTGGGTCAGCCGCAGCGGCACCCGCACGAGCAGCTCCAGCATCCGCTCCTCGTCCTCGACGGGGTTGTACGGGAACGGCGCGGGCAGCCCGAAGCCGGCGTTGTTCACCAGGACGTCCACGGGACGGTCCGGATCCCGCAGCCGGTCGGCGACCGCCGCGCAGGCCGCGGGGTCGAGCAGGTCGGCGGGCAGCACCTCGCAGGCCACGCCGAAGGTGTCGGTGAGCCGGGCCGCGGTCCGCTCCAGCCGGCCCTCGTCCCGGGCGACGAGCACCAGATCGCAGCCGCGGGCCGCGAACTGCCGGGCGAAGGCGGCGCCGAGCCCGGAGCCGGCGCCGGTGATGAGCACAGTGGTCAAGAGAGCTTCCACCTCGATGTGTGACACGTGACGTTGGTGCGTGATGCGTGACATGGCAATGTGATGCGGCGCCGCTGCGTGCGGCCCGGCCCGGCGCGCCCCGACCTAATCCGGCTCCGGGCGGAAGGCGTCCGTGCTCGGGGCCCCGTACGCCTCCGCCACGTCCACCAGGAAACGGCGCTCGCCCGCCAGGTCCCCGCACTCGATGGGCCCCGCCCCGTAGCCGCCCGGTACGGCCGGCCGGCCGAGGTCCTTGGCCCGCCGCGCCTCGTTGATCACACAGGCCAGCACGGCCGCCTCCACGCGCGGTCCGACCGTCCCGGTCTCCGCCACGTACCGGCGGGCCTGTTCGGGGACGCCGGGGGCCACGTACTCGTTCAGGGTCAGGATGGCGTCCCGGGTCTCGATCACCTTGCGGTACACCAGCAGGTCCCGCGGGACCGGCGGCCACAGGAGCTCCAACAGCCGGGAGGCGCGCGGCGCGTGCAGGGCCACGTGCGGCACGGCCTGCACCAGGTCCCGCCAGAGCGGCCACAGCCGCCAGGCCGCCGTCACGTCGCCGAGGGTGCGGCGCGCCAGGAACAGCGTCGGCAACAGGATCGCGGCCGCCCGCAGCACCCCGTGCAGGTTCATCAGCAGCGGCAGGTACGGCAGCGGCCACTCGACGCCCGCCAGCGCCTTCAGCAGGTACGCCAGCCAGAACAGCCCCGCCAGCGCCGTGCCCAGCCCGAACAGGCGCAGCCCCAGCGCGAGCGCCCGGTTCCCCGCCCGCCCGCCGTACCGCCAGCAGACCGCCACGCAGACCGTGTTGGCCACCAGGTGGGCCGAGATCAGCACCAGCCAGTACGCCAGGGAGGGCACCGGCTCGCCGCCCGGCGGCATCCCGTGCAGCCGGTGCGCGGGGGCGGTGGCGTCCAGGACCAGCAGCGCCGCGGACAGCACGACCGTGGCCGCCGCCGAGGCGGGCCGCAGCCGTCGCCCGCCGGTGCTCGCGGAGACGAAGTAGAGCACCGCGCCCGCGGACAGCACCCCGGTGAGGTTGCGGACCAGCCCCACGAGGTGGGCGGTGCCGGGGGCGCGCTGGGCCGCCTCCACCACCTCGGGCAGGTTGAGGGTCATGGCCCCGGCGGCGGTGGCCACGGCCAGCAGCAGTCCGCGTTGCTCCGGGGAGCGCACCGCGGCGGGGGCCCGCAACAGCACCGCCGCCCACAGCAGCAGCACCGAGGGCAGGGCCAGCCACGTGCCGAACGCGGCGAGGTCAGCCCGCATCGGCGCTCCCCATGCCGAGGGCGGAACCGAGCCGTTCGAGGGTGCCGCGCGGGGCGCGACCGGGCCGCGGACCGGCCTCGGTGCGGATCATGCTGGCGAGGAGTTCGGCCTCCCGCTCCTGCCGGGTGGTGTAGTTCGTCCGGCCGAGAACGACCGGAACACCACCCTCCGCGGGGTCCTCGCCCTCCAGGGAATGGTGACCGAAGAGGATGTGGCCCAGCTCGTGGAGGACGATGTGCTCGCGGTGCAGGCGGGTGGTGCGGTCCTCGTAGAACACGTAGTCCACGGTGGCGGTCCCCACCCACAGTCCGCAGACCCCCGAAGCGGCGGCCTCCGGGGGCAGCGGGTGCAGCCGGATGGGCCGGCCCCGCCGGGCGGCGATCCGCGCGCACAGGGCTTCCAGGGAGAACGGGTGCGGCAGGTCGAGGCCGGCGAGGACGGCCTCGCAGCGTTTGCGCAGTCCGTGGTGGCCGTAGGGCACCGTGTGCTCCCTCCTGGGACCCGTCCGGGCGCAGCGTCGGTAGGCAGGTGCGGAAGCGGTCATGGGGTCCTGAGCCTTCGGGACGGCCGGGCGCGGGAACGGGTCCGCAGGATGGACGGAGGGCGGCGCGCGCCGTCGTGGCGCACCCGCCCTCCGTCATCCCTACCGATCTTGTCCCCGCCTTGGCAAGGCCGGGCCCGAACGGGGCTTCGAATTCAAGCCATCAGCCGCGGCGGCGTCCCTCGGGGTCGGTGAGGCCCGCCCGGCGCAGGGCGTCGGCCATGGCGCTGTTGGCGGGCGGCGGGGTGCCCTCGCGCCGTCCGCCGCGCCGGTCGCCGCCGCCCTGACGGGTTCCGCCGGTGCCGCCCGCGCCGCCGCCTCGCTGCTGCGGGGCCCGTCCGCCGCGGGGCCGCTCGCCGCGTTCGCCCCGCTGCCGGCCCCCGCCGGCCGCGGCCTCCGCCTCGTCCTCCAGGCGCAGCGTGAGGGAGATCCGCTTCCGGGGGATGTCCACGTCGAGGACCTTCACGCGGACGATGTCCCCGGGCTTGGCCACCTCCCGCGGGTCCTTGACGAAGTTCTTCGACATGGCCGAGACGTGCACCAGGCCGTCCTGGTGGACGCCCACGTCCACGAAGGCGCCGAAGGCGGCCACGTTCGTGACCACGCCCTCCAGCACCATGCCCGGCTCCAGGTCGCCGATCTTCTCGACGCCCTCCTTGAAGCCCGCGGTGCGGAACGCCGGGCGGGGGTCGCGGCCGGGCTTCTCCAGCTCGCGCAGGATGTCCGTCACGGTGGGCAGGCCGAAGGAGTCCGTCACGAAGGACTCCGGCCGCAGCGAGCGCAGCACCGAGGTGTTGCCGATCAGCGCGGCGACCTCGCCGCCCGCCTGCTTGCCCATGGCCCGCACCACCGGGTACGCCTCGGGGTGCACGCTGGAGGCGTCCAGGGGGTCCTCGCCGTCGCGGATCCGCAGGAAGCCCGCGCACTGTTCGTACGCCTTGGGGCCGAGGCGGGCCACGTCCTTGAGCCCGCGGCGGCTGCGGAAGGGGCCGTTGGCGTCGCGGTGCGCCACGATGTTCTCGGCGAGGCCGGCGCTGATGCCGGAGACCCGGGAGAGCAGCGGGGCCGAGGCGGTGTTGACGTCCACGCCGACGCCGTTGACGCAGTCCTCGACGACGGCGTCCAGGGACCGGGAGAGCTTCACCTCGGACAGGTCGTGCTGGTACTGGCCGACCCCGATGGACTTCGGGTCGATCTTGACGAGTTCCGCGAGGGGGTCCTGGAGGCGGCGGGCGATGGACACCGCACCGCGCAGGGACACGTCCAGCTCGGGGAGTTCCTGGGAGGCGAAGGCGGAGGCCGAGTACACGGAGGCGCCCGCCTCGGACACCATCACCTTGGTGAGCCCCAGCTCCGGGTGCTTGGAGCAGAGCTCGGCGGCCAGCCGGTCGGTCTCGCGGGAGGCGGTGCCGTTGCCGATGGCGACGAGCTCCACCTCGTGCCGGCGGGCCAGTCGGGCCAGTTTGTCCAGGGCCTCGTCCCAGCGGTTCGCCGGCACGTGCGGGTGGATCACGTCGGTGGCGACGACCTTGCCGGTGGCGTCCACCACGGCCACCTTGACGCCGGTGCGGAACCCGGGGTCCAGGCCGAGGGTGGCGCGGGTGCCCGCGGGGGCGGCGAGGAGCAGGTCGCGGAGGTTCGCGGCGAACACCCGGACCGCCTCGTCCTCGGCGGACTGCCGCAGCCGGGTCCGCAGGTCGATGCCCAGGTGCACCTGGATCTTGGTGCGCCAGGCCCAGCGGACGGTGTCCGCGAGCCACTTGTCGCCGGGACGGCCGCGGTCGGTGATCCCGAAGCGGTGCGCCACCGCGTCCTCGAAGGAGGACCGGACGCGGGGCGCGCCGTCCGCGGCGGGCTCCTCCGGCTCCAGGGCCAGGTCGAGGACGTCCTCCTTCTCGCCGCGCAGCAGGGCCAGGACCCGGTGCGAGGGGAGCGCGGTGAAGGGTTCGGCGAACTCGAAGTAGTCGGAGAACTTCGCCCCCGCCTCCTCCTTGCCCTCGCGGACCTTCGCGGTGAGGCTGCCGCGGTTCCACATGCGTTCGCGGAGCTCGCCGATCAGGTCGGCGTCCTCGGCGAACCGCTCGGTGAGGACGGCCCGGGCGCCTTCGAGGGCGGCCGCGGCGTCCGCCACGCCCCGCTCGGCGTCCACGTAGGCCGCGGCGGCCTCCGCCGGGTCCCGGGAGGGGTCGGTCAGCAGGGCGGAGGCCAGCGGCTCCAGTCCGGCCTCGCGGGCGATCTGCGCCTTGGTCCGCCGCTTCGGCTTGAACGGGAGGTAGATGTCCTCCAGCCGGGCCTTGGTGTCGGCGGCGAGGATGCTCGCCTCCAGGGCGGCGTCCAGCTTGCCCTGCTCGCGTACGGACTCCAGCACCGCCGTCCGGCGGTCCTCCAGCTCCCGCAGGTAGCGCAGCCGCTCCTCCAACGTGCGCAGCTGCGCGTCGTCGAGCATCTCGGTCGCTTCCTTGCGGTAGCGCGCGATGAAGGGCACGGTCGAGCCGCCGTCGAGCAGCTCGACGGCGGCTTTCACCTGGCGTTCCCGTACGCCGAGCTCCTCGGCGATCCTGCCTTCGATGGACGTGGTCACTCGTCGTTCCCGCCTTCGTATCAGCCTGAAGGCTGCAATTGTGGCAGGTGGGCGGCGGACCGCCGGTCCGGCCGGGCCGGACCGGCACGGGAGCGGGGGGCGGGCTCAGCCCTTGCCGAGGAGGTCCCGGGGGAAGGCGCCGTTGCCGAGGGCCTTCATGAACCAGCCCTGGCCCAGCTCGGTCAGGCGGGCGGTGCCGGCCGCGCCGAGGTGTTCGTACGGGGCCCGGTCCAGGCGGTCGGTCTCCCGCTCCACTTCCTCGCGCAGGTCCAGTCCGGCCGGGGTGAGTTCGCCCTCGGCGTCGAGGACCCCGCGGGCGCGCAGTCGGTCCTTGGCGGCGTCCAGCTGTTCCTGGGTCCAACCGCGGGTCAGCTTGGTCCACTTGGGGGTCATGCCGAGGCCGGAGGCGGTGTGCGAGACCAGCGACTCGATCGGGTCCAGCTCCGCCGCGACCAGCGCGATGATGTGGCCGTCGCCGCGGTGCTCGCGGAGCAGGGTGGCCGCGTGCCAGTAGGCCAGGTGCGGCTCTTCGGGCACCGGCAGGTCGGCGTGGGCGGAGTACAGGATCCGGCCGTGCCGGGTGCACGCCTCGGTGGCCCGCAGGGCCAGCTCGGCGGCCTCGGCCATCTCCGCGGAGGCTATGACCTCCTCGCCGAGGAGGCGCCGCAGGGTGGTGTCGGCGGCCCGGGTGCGGGCCTCCAGCACCACCTCCGGGGAGGCCTCCCGCCACACCGCGGGGAAGTGCCGGGCCAGCAGCCCGTGGTCGTAGTTGAAGAAGGCGGCGGCGACCGCGCCGGGGCCGACGGCACCGAGGGCGGCGGCCCGCGCGGCGAGGGCGGCGCCCTGCGGGTCCTTGATGCCGGCGGCGGTGATCTCGGAGGTGTGCTCGGGGGCGAAGTACAGGATCGCGTGCATCGGGTTGAGCGTGCCCTGGGCGCAGTTGCGGACCGCGAGGGCGGGCAGAGTGGTCGTCATGCGCGCACGCTAACCGCCCTTCCGGGCCCCGGAGAGGTGATTTCCGGCCACCTGGCGGGCGGACTTGGCGAGGTGGGGTCGGGTGGTCCGGGGCATGGCAGCAAAGGTGGGAAGCACGTCATTGCGGTCGCCCGCCGGCACGCACGAGCATGGGGACATGGCGCAGCGAACCGTGGTGGTCGTCCTCTTCGACGGGGTGCAGAGCCTCGACGTCACCGGCCCCGTCGAGGTGTTCAGCGGGGCCGACCGGACCGGGCGCGGGCCGGGGTACCGGATCCGCACCGCCTCCCTGGACGGCGGCCCGGTCCGCACGTGCAGCGGGCTGCGGCTGGTGCCGGACGGCTCGCTGGCGGAGGCGCCGGCCGCGCACACCCTGCTGGTGCCGGGCGGGGAGGGCACCCGGGAACCGGATCCGCGGCTGGTGGACTGGCTGCGGGAGCACGGGCCGCGGGCGCCCCGGCTGGTGTCGGTGTGCACGGGTTCGCTGCTGTTGGCCGAGGCCGGGCTGCTGGACGGGCGGCGGGCGACCTCGCACTGGCTGGTGTGCGAGGCGATGGCCCGGAAGTACCCGCGCGTGACGGTCGAGGCCGATCCCGTGTACGTCCGCGACGGCCACGTGGCCACCTCCGCGGGGGTGACCGCGGGGATCGACCTGGCGCTGGCCCTGGTCGAGGAGGACCTGGGGCGGGACGTCGCGCTGGAGGTGGCCCGGCACCTCGTGGTCTTCCTCCACCGGCCCGGCAACCAGGCCCAGTTCAGTGCCCAGTTGGCGGCGCAGACCGCCCGGCGGGAGCCGCTGCGGGAGGTGCAGCGGTACGTCAGCGAGCACCCGGAGCGGGACCTGACGGTGGCGGCGTTGGCGGACCGGGCCCGGCTCTCCCCGCGGCAGTTCGCGCGGGCCTTCCACGCCGAGACCGGCGTGAGCCCGGGGCGGTACGTGGAGCGGGTCCGCGTGGAGCACGCCCGGCGGCTGCTGGAGGACAGCTCCGAGGGGGTCGCGCAGATCTCGCGGGCCTGTGGCTACGGCACCCCGGAGGCGTTGCGACGGGCCTTCCTCAAGGCCCTCGGGCAGTCCCCGGCCGAGTACCGCCGCCGGTTCGGGCCGCGCGGCCCGCGCGGCTGAGCGTTGTGTGACCGGTCATGCCGCAGTGTGACCCATGACCGTGCAACTTCACATGTGACACTACAAACTATCTCGGAGGACCCCGTGCAGATCGCCGTCCTGCTCTACGAAGGCTTCACGGCCCTCGACGCCATCGGCCCCTACGACACCCTGGGCCGCCTCCCCGAGGCGGAGACCGTGTTCGTGGCCGAGACCCCCGGTCCGGTCCGCAACGACTCCGGCTCACTCGCCTTCGTCGCCGACAAGGCCCTCTCCGAGGTCACCGCCCCGGACATCGTGATCGTCCCCGGCGCGCCCGACCCGTCCGCGCAGATGACGAACCCGGCCGTACTGGACTGGTTGCGGACCGTCGACGCCGGTACCACCTGGACCACCTCGGTGTGCACCGGGTCCCTGCTGCTCGCGGCGGCCGGGCTGCTCGAAGGCCGCCGCGCCACCTCCCACTGGCTGGCCCTGGACCAGCTGGCCGGCATGGGCGTCGAGCCCACCGGGGAGCGGGTGGTCACGGACGGCAAGTACGTCACCGCGGCCGGGGTCTCCTCCGGCATCGACATGGGCCTGACCCTGCTGGGCCGGATCGCCGGGGACCGGGTGGCCCAGTCCGTCCAGCTGCTGACGGAGTACGACCCGCAGCCGCCCTACGACGCCGGGTCCCCGGAGAAGGCCCCCGCGGACCTGGTCGCGGAGTGGCGGGCGGCGTCCGTCGCCGGTTCCTGAGCCCCGCCGAGGCACCCGCGGCCCCGCCCGGGCCCCGCGCGGGGTCAGCGGTTCGGGCCGCCCCGGCCGGGCCCCGGCCAGGTGAACACCGGGGCCCGGCGCTCCAGGAAGGCGGCGACCCCCTCGGCGGTGTCGCCGCCCCGCCGGGCCTGCTCCGCCCAGTGGGCCTCGCGCCCCTCCCGGCCGTCCGCGAACTCCTTCGCGGCGGCCTGGGTCAGCAGCGACCGGGAGGCGAGCACCGCGGTGAACTCGGCCACCCGCTTGTCCAACTGCCCCACGGGCAGCACCTCGTCCACCAGTCCGGTCCGCAGCGCCCGCTCGGACCCGATCAATTCGGCCGAGAACAGCAGGTACTTGGCGGTGGAGGGCCCCACCAAGGAGACCAACCGCCGGGTGGAGGAGGCCGGGTAGACGATGCCCAGCCGCGCCGGGGTGATCCCGAAGGAGGCGCCCTCCTCGGCGAACCGCAGGTCGCAGGCGGCCGCCAGCTGGCAGCCACCGCCCACGCAGAACCCGCGCACGGCCGCCAGGGTGGGCCGGGGGAACGCCGCCAGCGCCTCCTCGGCGGCGACGGCCAGGGCCTGGGGCTCCGCCCCCGGCTCCGGCGCGCGCAGGTCCGCGATGTCGGCGCCCGCGCAGAAGGTGTCGCCCGCGCCGGTCAGCACCAGGGCCCGCACCGCCGGATCCGCGGCCAGCTCCGCCAGCAGCGGGGGCAGCGCCCGCCACATCCCGGCGGTCATGGCGTTGCGCTTGGCGGGGTGCGAGACGACCACGGTGGCCACCCCGTCCGCGAGGGTGTGGTGCAGCTGGGCGTCCATGCGCCGGATGCTATCCCGCCCGCCCGCTCCTATGATCGGGAGAGTCCGCCAGGGGGGCGCCGGGAGAAGGAGCGCTCATGGCAGCCGACCGTACCGAGGCGGAGCGGGCCCGCGAGGAGGCCCTGAAGGGGCGCAGGAAGCTGGGCCGGGGTTTCGCCCTGCTGGCGGCGCTCGGCGTGGTGCTGGTGCTGGCCGGGCTGGTGGGCCTCTTCTACACCGGCTTCGCCACCCTCACCTCGATGTTCCTCTTCGGCTGGCTGCTGCTCATCGGCGGGGTGGTCGGCCTCGTCCAGGCCGTGCAGTCCCGCAAGACGAACTACTTCTGGCTCTCGGTGATCGTGGCGGCCGTCAACCTGGCCGCGGGCTTCGTGATCCTGCGGCGCCCCGAGGCCAGTGCCGAGGCGCTGACCATGTTCGCCGCGCTGCTGTTCCTCACCGGCGGGGTGTTCCGGTTGGCCGGGGCCCTGGTCGTGCGCGGCCCCAACCTCGGCCTGGCCCTCGTCCAGGGCGCCTTCGGAGTGCTGCTGGGCGTGCTGGTCCTGGCGGGCTGGCCGGGCAGCAGCCAGTACGTGATCGGCACCTTCTTCTCGCTGGCCCTGCTCTTCGACGGGCTCAGCCTGATCGGGGTGGGCTGGGGAGCCCGCCGCCTCCTCGGGCTGGTGGGGGAGACCGAGGAGCAGGCGGCCGAGGCGGCGCTGGCCGCGCGTGCGGGGGCGGCCGGGACGGCCGGGGCGGGCGGGGTTCCGGATGCCGCCGGGGGCGCCGTGCGCGGCGGGACCGGTCAGGCCACGAAGCGCTCTCCGGAAGATCAGGACCAGTCCCACAACTGACCCTGTCATAAACCACCGGTCAAAAAGCGTCCGATAAGCGCTGACTTCTGGTCAGGGCGCAGGTGAGGGGCCCGCGGGTCCCCACCCTTGCCCTGTGGAGACGATCGAGCGCGAAGACGGGGGCCGGGACATGGACGGGCCACCCCCCGGAGACAGTGAGCCCGTCTATCAAGGCGTGTGGAGATTCACCGCACCGGCGGTTGAAGAATCCGTTCCGCAGGCCCGCCGGGCCGTCCGGGACCTGCTGCACCGGCAGGGCGTCCCGGCCGACCCGGACACCCTGTACTCCCTGCTGCTGATCGTGTCGGAGCTGGTGACCAACTCCGTCCGGCACGCCGCTCTGCTGTCGCCGGAGGTGGCCGTCGAGGTGGCCGTCGGACCGCGCTGGGTACGGGTGGCCGTCGAGGACGACCACCCGTACCGCCCCAAGGCGCTGGAGGCCGACTTCGGCCAGACCGGCGGCCGGGGCCTACTGCTGGTGCGCGAGATCACCGCCGAGGCGGGCGGCACCTGCGACGTGGAGCACACGGCCGGGGGCGGCAAGGTGATCTGGGCGGCGCTGCCGCTCGCCCCGGGCCGCTGACCGGCACCGACACCCGCCGCCCCGCCGGGGCTACCAGCCCGCGGCCTCGCCGGTGAGCTCGCGGATCGCGGGCCGGGCCGCGTCGAGCACGGTCATGAACCAGGCCGAGAACGGATCGGCCGCGTGCCGCTTGGCCAGCTCCTCCGCCGTCACGAACACCGTGTCGTTGACCTCCGAGGGGTCCGGGTCCACCGGAGCCTGCGCGAGTCCCACGAACAGGTGGTTGAACTCCTGCTCCACCAGTCCCGAGGCCGGGTCCGGGTGGTTGTAGCGGACCGTGCCCGCCTCCGCCATCAGCGCGGGGGACAGGCCCAGCTCCTCGTGGGTGCGGCGGGCGGCCGCCGCGAAGGGGGACTCGCCGGGGTAGGGGTGCCCGCAGCAGGTGTTCGACCAGACGCCCGGGGAGTGGTACTTGCCCAGCGCCCGCTGCTGGAGCAGCATCCGCCCCGCGCCGTCGAAGAGGAACACCGAGAAGGCGCGGTGCAGCTGCCCCGGGGCCTGGTGCGCGGAGAGCTTCTCCGCCGTGCCGATGGTCCGACCCGACTCGTCGACCAGTTCGAGCATGATCGGCTCGTCGCTGGCATCGGCACGGGAAGACGCGCTGGTGGCGGCGGTGGCTGGTGTGATCGGCATGACCATCCTTCGGCTTCGGACTTCGGCTTTCAGTCTGCCGCACAAAAAGTGGAGGCCCGCACTTCGCCCGTTTCCGCATGTCCACTGTCGGCCAAGGACGGGGGTGGCCCCGCCGATCGTGCCTGATCGGCGGGGCCACCCCCCTAGGGCCCTGGCGGACACCTCGGTTTGCGCCGGTCAGACCCCGAACGGCGGCGCGTAGGCCACGGCCCCCGAGGGGACCGGAGCGGCCGGGTCGAGCAACGACACCATGTGCGCCTCGGCCGGGACCTCGAACGGAAGATCGATTCCGAACGGGCCGGCCGGGACGAACCCGAACCGCGGGTAGTAGCCGGGGTGCCCCAGCACCAGCACCTGCGGTTCGCCCAGCGCCCGGGCCGCGTCCAGGGCGGCCCGGATCACGGCCGCGCCGGCCCCGGTGCCCTGGAACTCCGGCAGCGTGCCCACCGGGGCCAGCACCAGGGCCGGGGCCCCGCCGATCCGGCAGCGCGTGATCAGGCAGTGGGCGGCGATCCGCCCGTCGGGGGCCTCGGCCACCCAGGACAGCTCCGGCAGCCAGGCGTCGTCGGCCCGCAGCCGGTCCACCAGCTCGGCCTCGGCCGGGGTCTCGAAGGCCGCCGCGTGCACCGCGAACACCGCCTCCGCCTCCCCGGCCCGCTCCCGCCGGACCGACCAACGGCCGTCCTCGGCCACCGGACGCAGCACGTACCCGCTGTAGCCGTACGCGCCGCCGTGATCGCGCCGCAGGGCGATCTCCCGCCGGGCCCCGGCCACGGCCTCGGTCATGCCCGGGAGGGAAGTGTCGGCCCGCTCGGCCCGCTCGCCGAGCGGGCCGTAGTACGCGTCCCAGTCGGATTCCGGCTGCGCGTACGCGCCCAGCACGCCGTACCCGGCGGCCGCGGCCGCCCCCAGGTTCGCCGCGTCGGTGCGCAGCGGGTAGTGCTCGGCCCAGAAGGCGCGGGCCTGCTCGGACGGCTCGCGGTCGGTCCACACGCATTCGGTCAGCACCAGGGTGCCGCCGGGGGCGAGGAGCCGCCGCCAGGCGCGGAGCGCGGTGTCGAAGCCGATGGAGTAGACGGAGCTCTCCGCCCAGATCAGGTCGAAGGAGCCGTCGGGGAAGGGCAGGTCGCCCATGTCGGCGCGCACCGGGTGGACGCGGTCGTCGAGCCCGCGGGCCCGGGCGGCCCCGGCCAGTTCGTCCAGGAAGCCCTGGTGCAGGTCGACGGCGGTCACCTCGGCCCCCGCCTCGGCGGCGAGGAGCAGCGCGCTGCGGCCCGGACCGCAGCCCAGGTCGAGCACCCGGGGCCGCTCGGGGAGCGGTCCGGCGAGGGAGAGGAGGTGACGAGTGGTGGCATCGGAGCCGGGCCCCTGTCGGGGCAGGCCGCGGTGCAGGGTGAGGAACGCCTCGAAGAAGGTGTCGTCGGTCAACGTGAACCCTAAGAAAGGAGGGCTACGGCCGGGAGCGCTGTCCGCGCGGAGGAAAGGTGCGCGGTCAGGCCGGGCCGGCAGCCCGGAAGGTGGGGATGGACGCGTCCACGCCGCATGCGGCGGCGCACTTCACGACGGTCATCAACCCACCTCCTCGGGGCTCTCCGGTGGCGACCCGCGGGTCGCCGATCCTGCTGCGCTGTCTTCGTGAGGGCGTCCGGCCGGGCCCACCGCGGGAGCGGCGCCCCGGCGCTTCCCCCGTGTTCTCGCACGGATGAACGCCTCTGCACCCACCGTACCATCCGGCGGTTTGTCCCCCGCGGGGCCCATCGACCATGATGATCACGGCCTCGCCCACGCCCCCCGGATCACCGCCTTATCGGGGCGTAAACGGGTGATGAACGGGCCCTTCCATTCATCCGATAGCCTCTGCCGACGTGCCGCGGCCCCCACCCGGGCGCCCGGCCGCAGAGTTCCGCAGGGTTCCGCAAGTCAAGGAGTGGGTTCGTCTGCCGACCGCCATCCTCACCGGTCCGCCGGTCCCCGGATCGCCGCTCGAAGGCGAACTGCGCACCCTCGGCTTCGAGGTGCGGCACGCACCCGCGCCCTGGGACGCCGGACACGTGCTCGCCGCCGTGCCCGAGGGGGACCGCGTGGCCCTGGTGGACACCCGCTTCATCGGCCACACCCACGCCCTGCGGCTGGCCCTGACCGATCCGCGGTTCGACGCCGCCGCCGTTCGCGGCGCCCTCGCCGTGCGGGGTCCGCTGCGCGACCGCCTGGCGCGGGCCGCCGCCGAGCCCGACCCCCTCGCCGACAACCTCCCCGACCGGCTCGCCGCCGTCCTGGAGGCCGACGGCGCCCCGCTGCACCGCCCCGACCTGGGCACCCTGGTCGCCGAGGTGCCCGAAGGGGTCGAGGACCGGATCGCGGCCTCCACGGCCGTGGCCGCCGTGGACGAGGAAGCGGTGCGGCTGCGCACCGCCGTGAAGTCCCGGGACGGGTTCTTCACCACCTTCTTCATCAGCCCGTACTCCCGCTACATCGCCCGCTGGTGCGCCCGCCGCGGCCTGACCCCCAACCAGGTCACCACGGCCTCCCTGATCACCGCGCTGATCGCGGCGGCCTGCGCGGCCACCGGCGACCGCGCCGGGTACGTGGCCGCGGGCGTCCTGCTGATCGTCTCCTTCGTGCTGGACTGCACCGACGGGCAGCTGGCCCGGTACGCGCTGAAGTACTCGACGATGGGCGCCTGGCTCGACGCCACCTTCGACCGCGCCAAGGAGTACTCCTTCTACGCGGGCCTCGCGCTCGGCGCGGCGCGCAACGGGGACGACGTGTGGGCCCTGGCCCTCGGCGCGATGATCCTCATGACCTGCCGGCACGTCGTGGACTTCTCCTTCAACGAGGCCAACCACGACGCCACCGGGAACAGCAGCCCCACCGCCGCGCTCTCCGACAAGCTGGACAGCGTCGGCTGGACGGTCTGGGTCCGCCGCATGATCATCCTGCCGATCGGCGAGCGCTGGGCGATGATTGCCGTCCTGACGGCCGTCACCACCCCCCGGGTGGTCTTCTGGGCCTTGATCATCGGCTGCGCCTTCGGCGCCCTCTACACCACCGCCGGCCGCGTGCTGCGCTCCCTGACCCGCAAGGCCGAGCGCACCGACCGGGCCGCCCGCGCGCTGGCCGACCTCACGGACTCCGGGCCGATCGCGGAGCTCGCGGCCCGCCCCGGCTCCGGCAAGGTCGCCGGCCGCGCCTACGGCCCCCTGTTCACCGCGCTGATCGCCTGCGTCGTGCTCGGCGGCGGCCTGGTCCAGGGCGACCCCTGGGTGGTCGTGGCCGCCGCCGCGCTGTACGCCCTGCTGTCGGGCCGGGCCGTGGCCCGCCCGCTGAAGGGCTCGCTGGACTGGCTGCTCCCCCCGCTGTTCCGGGCCGCCGAGTACGGCACCGTGCTCGTGCTCGCCGCCCGCAGCGAGGCCGACGGGGCCCTCCCGGCGGCATTCGGCCTGGTGGCGGCGGTCGCCTACCATCACTACGACACGGTGTACCGCATCCGCGGCGGCACCGGCGCGCCCCCGCACTGGCTGGTGCGGACCATCGGCGGCCACGAGGGCCGGGTCCTGGTGACCGTGGTCCTGTCCGCCGTCCTCGCGCACGAAGACTTCCCGTTCGCGCTCACGGCCCTGGCCGTGTTCGTGGCACTGGTGGTGCTCGTCGAGAGCATCCGCTTCTGGGTCTCCTCCGGAGCACCCGCCGTACACGACGAAGGAGAACCAGCATGATCGGCCTTGTACTCGCTGCCGGTGCCGGACGCCGCCTGCGTCCCTACACCGACACCCTCCCCAAGGCCCTCGTGCCCGTCGGCCCCGAGGGCCAGGAGGAGAGCCTGACGGTCCTCGACCTGACCCTGGGCAACTTCGCCGAGGTCGGTCTCACCGAGGTCGCGATCGTCGTGGGCTACCGCAAGGAGGCCGTGTACGAGCGCCAGGCCGCGCTGGAGGCCAAGTACGGCCTGAAGATCACGCTGATCGACAACGACAAGGCCGAGGAGTGGAACAACGCCTACTCCCTCTGGTGCGCCCGTGAGGTCCTGAAGCGGGGCGTCATCCTCGCCAACGGCGACACCGTGCACCCGGTCTCCGTGGAGAAGACCCTCCTCGCGGCCCGCGGCGGGGACCGGAAGATCATCCTCGCGCTGGACACGGTCAAGAACCTGGCCGACGAGGAGATGAAGGTCATCACCGCCGAGGGCGAGGGCGTCCGTCGGATCACCAAGCTGATGGACCCCGCCACCGCCACCGGCGAGTACATCGGCGTCACCCTGATCGAGCCGGAGGCCGCCGAGGCCCTGGCCGACGCCCTCAAGGCCACCTTCGAGCGCGACCCGGACCTCTACTACGAGGACGGCTACCAGAAGCTCGTCGACGACGGCTTCACCATCGACGTGGCCCCGATCGGCGACGTCCGGTGGGTGGAGATCGACAACCACGACGACCTGGCCAAGGGTCGGACGATCGCATGCCAGTACTGACGCGGCTGATCCCGTCGCCGGTCGTCGTCGACATCTCCCGCGGCGCCATGGACGACCTGGCCGGCCTCCTGGCCGACCAGCGGATCTCGGCGTCCGGGAAGCTGGCGATCGCGATCAGCGGCGGGTCCGGCCGGGCGCTGCGCTGCAAGCTGGAGCCCGTGCTCCCGCACGCCGACTGGTACCCGGTCGTCGACGGCACCATCGACTCGGCGGTCAAGCTCGCCGACGACATAAAGGGCCGTCGCTACGACGCGGTGGTCGGCCTCGGCGGCGGGAAGATCATCGACGTGGCCAAGTACGCCGCGGCGCGGGTCGGGCTGCCGATGGTGGCCGTCGCCACCAACCTCTCCCACGACGGGATCTGCTCGCCGGTCTCCATCCTGGACAACGACAACGGCCGCGGCTCCTACGGGGTGCCGACGCCGATCGCCATGGTGATCGACCTCGACGTGATCAAGGAGGCCCCGGTGCGGTTCATCCGTGCCGGGATCGGCGACGCGATCTCCAACATCTCGGCGATCGCCGACTGGGAGCTGTCCCACCGGGTGACCGGCGAGGCTGTGGACGGCCTGGCTGCCGCCATGGCGCGGACCGCGGGCGAGTCCGTGCTGCGCCACCCCGGGGGCTGCGGGGACGACGAGTTCCTCACCGTGCTCTCCGAGGCCCTGGTGCTGTCCGGCATCGCCATGTCGATCAGCGGTGACAGCCGCCCGTCCTCCGGCGCCTGCCACGAGATCAGCCACGCCTTCGACCTGCTGTACCCGGGCCGCTCCGCGCTCCACGGCGAGCAGGTCGGCATCGGCGCGGCCTTCGCCATGCACCTGCGCGGGGCCGGCGACCAGGCCGGCCTCTTCGTCGAGGTACTGCGCCGCCACGGACTGCCCGTGCTGCCCGAGGAGATCGGGTTCAGCGTGGACGAGTTCGTCCGGGCCGTGGAGTACGCCCCGCAGACCCGTCCGGGACGGTTCACCGTCCTGGAGCACCTCAACCTGTCCGCCGCCGAGATCAGGGACGCCTACTCCGACTATGCCCAGACCATCCGTAGCTGAGCTCCGCCCGGTCGTGCACCCCGCGGGGGTCAAGGACCGCCGCAGCGGGGAGCACTGGGGCGGACGCCTCTACATGCGCGAGATCTCCCTGCGCATCACCCGCGTCCTCGTCGGCACCCGGGTCACCCCCAACCAGCTGACGTACCTGATGACCCTGTGCGGGGTCCTCGCCGCCCCGGCCCTGCTGGTGCCGGGCGTGTGGGGCGCGGTGCTCGGCGTGGTGGCGGTGCAGTTGTACCTCCTCCTCGACTGCGTGGACGGCGAGGTGGCCCGCTGGAAGCAGCAGTACTCGCTGTCCGGCGTGTACCTGGACCGGGTCGGCGCCTACCTGTGCGACGCGGCGGTCCTGGTGGGCTTCGGCCTGCGCGCCGCCGACCTGTGGGGGACCGGCCGGATCGATTGGCTGTGGGCCTTCCTGGGCACCCTGGCCGCGCTGGGCGCGATCCTGATCAAGGCGGAGACGGACCTGGTCGGGGTGGCCCGGCACCAGGGCGGTCTGCCGCCGGTGAAGGAGGCGGCCGCCGAGCCGCGTTCCTCCGGGATGGCGCTGGCCCGGCGGGCCGCGTCGGCGCTGAAGTTCCACCGCCTGATCCTCGGCATCGAGGCGTCCTTCCTGATCCTGGTGCTGGCGGTCCTCGACCAGATGCGCGGGGACCTGTACTGGTCCCGCGTCGGCGTCGCGGTGCTCGCGGGCATCGCGCTGCTCCAGACCGTCCTGCACCTGGTGTCGGTGCTGGCCTCCAGCAGGCTGAAGTGAGCACGGCGATGCGGCTGGGCGCCGTCATCATCACCATGGGCAACCGTCCCGAGGAGCTCGCGGCCCTGTTGGACTCGGTGGCCCGGCAGGACGGGGAGCCGGTCGAGGTCGTCGTGGTGGGCCAGGGCGTGAAGGTGACCGGGCTGCCCGCCGGCATCCGTACGGTGGACCTCCCGGAGAACCTGGGCATCCCCGGCGGTCGCAACGCGGGCATCGCGGCCTTCGGGCCGGGCGGCCGCGAGGTGGACGCCCTGCTCTTCCTCGACGACGACGGGCTGCTGGCCCGGACGGACACGGCCGAGCTGTGTCGCCGGGCCTTCGCGGAGGACCCGGAGCTGGGCATCGTCAGCTTCCGGATCGCCGATCCGGACACCGGGGTCACCCAGCGGCGGCACGTGCCGCGGCTGCGGGCCTCGGACCCGATGCGGTCCAGCCGGGTCACCACCTTCCTCGGCGGGGCGAACGCCGTCCGCACCAAGGTGTTCGAGGAGGTCGGCGGGCTTCCCGACGAGTTCTTCTACGCCCACGAGGAGACCGACCTGGCCTGGCGCGCGCTGGACGCGGGCTGGCTGATCGACTACCGGGCCGACATGGTGCTGCACCACCCGACGACGGCTCCGTCCCGGCACGCGGTCTACCACCGCATGGTGGCCAGGAACCGGGTCTGGCTGGCCCGGCGCAACCTGCCCGCCCCGCTGGTCCCGGTCTACCTGGGCGTGTGGATGCTGCTGACCCTGCTGCGCAAGCCCTCGGGGCCCGCGCTGAAGGCGTGGTTCGGCGGTTTCCGGGAGGGCTGGGCCACCCCGTGCGGGCCCCGCAGGCCGATGCGCTGGCGCACGGTGTGGCGGCTGACCCGGCTGGGCCGACCTCCCGTCATCTGACAAGCTCCCTTCTGGGAGCATGTCCCTCGGACCCGGGGACTCCACCCGGGCCGGGGGCACCGCGCCCGATGTCCGCCCTTGCTGCGCATCTTGAAGACGAAAGTTTCAACTTGTGAGTGACACAACCCACGACGGCGCCCTCGCCACGAGCACGCCGCCGTCTCCCGACGCGGGGCTGACCCCGGCGGAGCTCGCCGCGAAGTACGGCCTGTCGGTGAGCGGTGCCCGACCCGGGCTCACCGCCTACGTCAAGGAGCTGTGGGGCCGCCGCCACTTCATCGTGGCCTTCTCCTCCGCGAAGCTGGTGGCCCAGTACAGCCAGGCCAAGCTGGGGCAGATCTGGCAGGTGGCGACCCCGCTGCTGAACGCCCTGGTGTACTTCCTGATCTTCGGGTTGATCCTGAAGGCCGGCCGCGGCATGGACCAGGACACCTACATCCCGTTCCTGGTGATGGGCATCTTCGTCTTCACCTTCACGCAGAGCTCGGTGATGGCGGGCGTGCGCGCCATCTCCGGCAACCTCGGCCTGGTGCGCGCCCTGCACTTCCCGCGGGCCTCGCTGCCGATCGCGTTCTCGCTCCAGCAGCTCCAGCAGCTGCTGTACTCGATGATCGTGGTCTTCGCGGTGGCCGTGGGCTTCGGCAACTACCCGAAGCTGTCCTGGCTGCTGGTGATCCCGGCGCTGTGCCTGCAGTTCGTCTTCAACATCGGTCTGGCCATGATCATGGCGCGGATGGGTGCGAAGACCCCGGACCTCGCCCAGCTGATGCCCTTCATCATGCGGACCTGGATGTACGCCTCCGGCGTGATGTTCTCCATCGGGGTCTACCTGAAGGACGCCCCGGTCTGGGTGGCGGACGTGCTCCAGTGGAACCCGGCCGCGATCTACATGGACCTCATCCGGTTCGCCCTGATCGACAAGTACGACTCGTCGTTCCTGCCCCCGCACGTCTGGGCCTTCGCGCTCGGCTGGGCCGTGGTCGTCGGCATCGGCGGCTTCGTGTACTTCTGGAAGGCTGAGGAGCGTTACGGCCGTGGCTGACATGCACATCCAGGCGGGCCCCGGGGGCACCGCGCCGAACGGGGCCCCGATCCCCACCGTGATCGCGGACGACGTCCACATCGTCTACCGGGTCAACGCCGGTGGCGGCGGGCGGGGCAGTGCCACCGCGGCCCTGAGCAAGATACTCCGCGGCAAGAAGAAGACCGACGAGGCGCGCGGGGTCCGCAAGGTCCACGCGGTGCGCGGGGTCTCCTTCACCGCCTACCGCGGCGAGGCCATCGGGCTGATCGGTTCCAACGGCTCCGGCAAGTCCACCCTGCTGCGCGCCATCGCCGGGCTGCTGCCCTGCGAGTCGGGCAAGGTGTACACCGACGGGCAGCCCTCGCTGCTCGGCGTGAACGCCGCCCTCATGAACGACCTCACGGGCGAGCGCAACGTGATGCTCGGCGGTCTGGCGATGGGCATGTCCCGGGAGCAGATCAAGGAGCGCTACCAGGGGATCGTGGACTTCTCGGGCATCAACGAGAAGGGCGACTTCATCTCCCTGCCGATGCGCACCTACTCCTCCGGCATGGCGGCCCGGCTGCGGTTCTCGATCGCGGCGGCCAAGGACCACGACGTTCTGATGATCGACGAGGCGCTGGCGACCGGTGACCGCCGCTTCCAGATCCGTTCCGAGGAGCGGATCCGCGAGCTGCGCAAGGAGGCCGGCACGGTCTTCCTGGTGAGCCACAGCAACAAGTCGATCCGCGACACCTGCGACCGGGTCCTCTGGCTGGAGAAGGGCGAGCTCCTGATGGACGGCCCCACCGAGGAGGTCGTCAAGGCGTACGAGAAGGAGACGAGCCGCTAGCGGCTCCTCCGGACGGCCACGGGACCCCTTCCGCTCGTCGCGGTGGGGGTCCCGTGCTGTGCGCGACATCCGGTGACCGGACGAGCACCCGGTGCGGCCCGCGTGCCTTGTACAACGTAAGCTGTAGCGGTGCCCAATCACGGCAAGTAAGGACGATTCACCCCATCTGTGAAGGCCCCTTCCGGCTACGGACGGGCGGCGTGTCCGAAATGGGATGTATTGGGTCCACGGTGTAGAACGGGAGATGTGACGGCAATGGCTACGGGTACCCACCCGGCTCCGCGGAACCGGGCCGTCCCCGCCGAGGGCGGCGGCCGGTGACCCCGGCGGACGGCCTCCGCACCGAAGACCACGCGCGCGCCACCCTCGACAAGGCCGCCGGGGAGAACTTCCCCGTCGCCCCCTTCTTCGTCCCCCGCGCATGGCGCGAAGGACTCACCGCGGTCTACGGCTACGCCCGGCTCGTCGACGACATCGGCGACGGCGACCTCGCCCCCGGCGGCCGCGACGCCGCCGACCTGGGCGTCCCGCCCGAGCACGCAGAGGACCGCCTCGCCCTCCTCGACGCCCTCGAAGCCGACCTCGGTCGGGTCTTCGACGGCGGCACCCCCGGCCACCCGCTGCTCCGCGCCCTCCGGCCGGCCGTCCGGCGGTACTCCCTCACCCCGGACCCCTTCCTGGGCCTGCTGGAGGCCAACCGCCGGGACCAGCGGGTCCGCCGCTACGCCACGTACGAGGACCTGCTCGCCTACTGCCGGCTGTCCGCCGACCCCGTGGGCCGGCTGGTGCTCGCCATCACCGGCACCGCGACCCCCGAGCGCATCCGGCACTCCGACCGGATCTGCACCGCGCTCCAGATCGCCGAACACCTCCAGGACCTCACCGAGGACCTCGCCCGGGACCGGATCTACCTGCCCGCCGAGGACATGGACCGCTTCCGGGTCACCGAGGCCGACCTCGCGGCCCCCGTCGCGAACGCCTCGGTCCGGTCCCTGGTCGCCTACGAAGCCGAACGCGCCCGGCAGCTGCTGAATGAAGGCGCCCCGCTCGTGGGTAGCGTCCACGGCAGGCTCCGGCTGCTCCTCGCCGGCTTCACCGGCGGGGGACACGCCGCCCTGGACGCGATCGCGAAGGCCGGGTTCGACGTCGCACCCGGACCGCCCAAGCCCACCAAGGCCGGCCTGCTCCGCGCAGTGGTCGCCGTCCTGCGCACCGCGCCGAGAGAGGGGTGAGCCCCACAGTGGAGGGCCAGCCGCACGCATCCGCCGCCGTACTCGCCGCCTACAGCTACTGCGAGGCCGTCACCGGCACCCAGGCGCGCAACTTCGCCTACGGCATCCGCCTGCTCCCCGCCGAGAAGCGACAGGCCATGTCGGCCCTGTACGCCTTCTCCCGGCGGGTCGACGACATCGGCGACGGGCCGCTGCCCCCCGAAGCCAAGCTCGCCCGCCTGGAGGACACCCGCGCCCTGCTCGCCCGGGTCCGCGCCGGAGACGTGGCCGAGGACGACACCGACCCGGTGGCCGTGGCCCTCGACCACGCCGCCTCCCGCTTCCCGATCCCGCTCGGCGGCCTCGACGAACTCATCGACGGCGTCCTCATGGACGTCCGCGGGGCCACCTACGAGACCTGGGAGGACCTGAAGGTCTACTGCCGGTGCGTGGCCGGCGCCATCGGCCGCCTCTCCCTCGGGGTGTTCGGCACCGTCGACACCACCGGACCCGGCGCACGCGAGGCCGCGCGCGCCTCCGAGTACGCCGACACGCTGGGACTGGCCCTCCAACTCACCAATATCCTCCGCGACGTCCGGGAAGATGCCGGGAACGGCCGCACCTACCTGCCCGCCGAGGACCTCGCCAAGTTCGGTTGCGAGCCCGCCCTGCTCGCGGCCGGACCCGCCCCCGCCGGGGCGGACTTCGCGGGGCTCGTCCACCACGAAGTACGGCGCGCCCGGAGCCTGTTCGCCGAGGGCTACCGGCTCCTCCCGATGCTCGACCGGCGCAGCGGCGCCTGCGTCGCCGCCATGGCCGGGATCTACCGCCGCCTCCTCGACCGCATCGAGCGGGAGCCCGAGGCGGTGCTGCGCGGCCGGGTCTCCCTGCCCGTCCGCGAGAAGGCGTACGTCGCCGTGCGCGGGCTCTCCGGGCTCGACGCCCGGACCGTCTCCCGCCGGACCGCCAGGAGGCGGGCCTGATGGCGCGGACCGGAACGCACCACCGCGCACGACCCCGCCGCGGAGGGGCAACCCCCCGCCCGGGGGACGCGTCTCCCACCGGGGCGGCCGCCCGGCCGCCCCGCAACCCCGCACCCCGGGAGGGCGCATGACGGCGCAGCACGCCGTGGTCGTCGGAGGCGGCCTCGCCGGCACCACCGCGGCCCTCGAACTCGCCGGGGCCGGACTGCGGGTGACCCTCCTGGAGGGCCGCCCGCGCCTCGGCGGCCTCGCCTTCTCCTTCACCCGCGGTGACCTCACCGTCGACAACGGCCAGCATGTGTACCTCCGCTGCTGCACCGCCTACCGCTGGTTCCTCGAACGGGTCGGCGGCACCGCCCTCGCCCCCCTCCAGGACCGCCTCGACGTCCCCGTCCTCGACGTCGCCCACCCCAAGGGCCCCCGCCTCGGCCGGCTGCGCCGCACCGCCCTGCCCGTCCCCCTGCACCTCGCCGGGGCCCTCGCCGGCTACCCCCACCTGTCCCTCACCGAACGGGCCGCCGTGGGCCGCGCCGCCCTCGCCCTGCGCGCCCTCGACCCCGAGGACCCCGCCCTCGACGGCATCGACTTCGCCACCTGGCTCGGCCGCCACGGCCAGTCCCCGCGCGCCGTCGCCGCCCTCTGGGACCTCGTCGGCATCGCCACCCTGAACGCCACCGCCGACCAGTGCTCCCTCGCCCTGGCCGCCATGGTCTTCAAGACCGGACTGCTCTCCGAGCCCGGCGCCGCCGACATCGGCTGGGCCCGCGTCCCCCTCGGCGACCTCCACGACACCCTCCCGCGCAAGGCCCTCGACGCCGCCCGCGTCCGCACCGAGACCCGCGCCCGCGTCACCGGCCTCACCCGCACGGCCGCCGGCGGCTGGCAGGTCGCCGCCGACACCCCCGCCGGCCCCGAACTCCTCGACGCCGACGCCGTCGTCCTCGCCGTACCCCAGCGCGAGGCCCACGGCCTGCTGCCGGCCGGCGCCCTCGACGACCCCGACGCCCTCCTCGACATCGGCACCGCGCCCATCCTCAACGTCCACGTGGTCTACGACCGCAAGGTCCTCAAGCGGCCCTTCTTCGCCGCCCTCGGCTCGCCCGTGCAGTGGGTCTTCGACCGCACCGACACCTCCGGACTCACCGACGGCCAGTACCTGGCCCTGTCCCAGTCCGCCGCGCAGACCGACATCGACGAACCCGTCGCCGTCCTGCGCGCCAAGTACCTGCCCGAACTCGAACGGCTGCTGCCCGCCGCCCGCGGAGCCAAGGTCCGCGACTTCTTCGTCACCCGGGAGCGCACGGCGACCTTCGCCCCCACCCCCGGCGTCGGCAGGCTCCGCCCCGCGGCACGCACCCGCACCCCCGGCCTCTACCTGGCCGGAGCATGGACCGCCACCGGCTGGCCCGCGACCATGGAGGGCGCCGTCCGCAGCGGCCGCACCGCCGCGCGCGCCGCCCTCACCGGCCTCGGCCGTCCCCGAGAAACCCGGCCCTCCGGCCCCACCGGAGGCACCCCCCAGGAGGCGGCATGACGATCAGCACGACCGGCACGACGGTACGTACAGGAACCAGAGGAGAGCCAGTGAACCCGGGCAACCCGGCTGTCGACAACGCGGACCGTACGGCGGGCACCGCCCCCGCCGCAGGGCCCGCGGGCGGCACCGCGCAGGCGGACACGCTCGCCCTGCTGGAGCGCGGCCGCGCCCTGTCCACCCCCGTGCTCCGCGCGGCCGTGGACCGGCTCGCCCCGCCCATGGACACCGTCGCCGCCTACCACTTCGGCTGGATCGACGCCCAGGGCAACCCCTCCGACGGCGACGGCGGCAAGGCCGTCCGCCCCGCGCTCGCCCTGCTCTCCGCCGAAGCCGCCGGCGCCCCCGCCGAAGCCGGCGTCCCCGGAGCCGTGGCCGTGGAACTGGTCCACAACTTCTCCCTGCTCCACGACGACCTCATGGACGGCGACGAGCAGCGCCGCCACCGCGACACCGTCTGGAAGGTCCACGGACCCGCCCAGGCCATCCTCGTCGGCGACGCCCTCTTCGCCCTCGCCAACGAACTCCTCCTGGAGCTGGGCACCGTCGAAGCGGGCCGCGCCACCCGCCGCCTGACCACCGCCACCCGCAAGCTCATCGACGGCCAGGCCCAGGACATCTCCTACGAGCACCGCGAGCGCGTCAGCGTCGAGGAATGCCTCGAAATGGAGGGCAACAAGACCGGCGCCCTGCTCGCCTGCGCCGTCTCCATCGGAGCCGTCCTCGGCGGCGCCGACGACCGCACCGCCGACAAGCTGGAGGAGTACGGCTACCACCTCGGCCTCGCCTTCCAGGCCGTCGACGACCTCCTCGGCATCTGGGGCGACCCCGAGTCCACCGGCAAGCAGACCTGGAGCGACCTGCGCCAGCGCAAGAAGTCCCTGCCCGTGGTCGCCGCCCTCGCCGCCGGCGGCCCGGCCTCCGAACGCCTCGGCACCCTCCTCGCCGCCGACGCCAAGAGCGCCGACTTCGACACCTTCTCCGAGGAGGAGTTCGCCGCCCGCGCCGCCCTCATCGAGGAAGCGGGCGGCCGCGAGTGGACCGCGGAGGAGGCCCGGCGTCAACACGCCATCGCCATCCGGGCACTCGACGAGGTGGACATGCCCGCACGGATCCGGGATCAGCTCGTGGCGCTCGCGGACTTTGTGGTCGTGCGCAAGCGATGATCGCCTCCTGGAGATGAACCGCGCGTCACCGGTCGGTGCCCACGGCCCCTGAGCCCACGGCACCGGCCGACGCCGGACCCCAGCACAGCAGAGGACACTGCGGGAAGGGGAAGGCATGACAGCGACGACCGACGGAAGCAACGGGGCCGCGCCCGGCGCCGACCGGCCCGACCGCGCACTGCAGCGGGCCGCGGAGGAAGCCGTGGCCCGCGCCACCCGGAACCTCCTGGCCCGCCAGGACGCCGCCGGCTGGTGGAAGGGCGACCTGGAGACCAACGTCACCATGGACGCCGAGGACCTGCTGCTCCGCCAGTTCCTCGGCATCTCCGACGACACCGTCACCGCGGCCTCCGCCCGCTTCATCCGCGGCGAACAGCGCCCCGACGGCACCTGGGCCACCTTCCACGGCGGTCCGCCCGAGCTCTCCGCCACCATCGAGGCGTACGTGGCGCTCCGGCTCGCCGGGGACGCCCCGGACGCCCCCCACATGAGCCGCGCCTCCGCCTGGATCCGCGCCCACGGCGGCCTCGCCGCCGCCCGCGTCTTCACCCGCATCTGGCTGGCCCTCTTCGGCTGGTGGCGCTGGGAGGACCTGCCCGAGGTCCCGCCCGAGCTGGTCTTCCTCCCGCGCTGGGTCCCGCTCAACATCTACGACTTCGGCTGCTGGGCCCGTCAGACCATCGTCCCGCTGACCGTGGTCTCCGCCCTCCGCCCGGTGCGCCCCGCCCCCTTCGCCCTCGACGAACTGCACACCGACGCCCGCGACCCCCGCCCCGCCCGGCCGCAACCCCCCGCCCTCAGCTGGGACGGCGTCTTCCACCGGCTGGACCGGGCCCTGCGCGTCTACCACCGGTTCGCGCCCCGCGCGGTGCGCCGGTCGGCCATGGACCGGGCCGCCCGGTGGATCATCGAACGCCAGGAACACGACGGCTGCTGGGGCGGCATCCAACCGCCCGCCGTCTACTCCCTGATCGCCCTCCACCTCCTCGGCTACGAGCTCGACCACCCCGTGATGCGCGCCGGACTCGCCTCCCTGGACCGCTTCGCCGTCTGGCGCGAGGACGGCGCCCGCATGATCGAGGCCTGCCAGTCCCCGGTCTGGGACACCTGCCTCGCCGCCATCGCCCTCGCCGACGCGGGCCTCCCGCCCGACCACCCCGCCCTGGTCAAAGCCGGGGACTGGATGATCGGCGAGGAGATCGGCCGCACCGGCGACTGGGCCGTGCGGCGGCCCGGACTCGCCCCCGGAGGCTGGGCCTTCGAGTTCCACAACGACAACTACCCCGACATCGACGACACCGCGGAGGTCATCCTCGCCCTCCGCCGCATCCACCACCCCGACCGGGCCCGCGCCGAGGCCGCGATCGACCGCGGAGTGTCCTGGACCCTCGGCATGCAGTCCCGCAACGGCGCCTGGGGCGCCTTCGACGCCGACAACACCAGCACCCTCCCCAACCGACTCCCCTTCTGCGACTTCGGCGAGGTCATCGACCCGCCCTCCGCCGACGTCACCGCCCACGTGGTCGAGATGCTCGCCGCCGAGGGCCGCGCCCAGGACCCCCGCACCCGCCGCGGAGTCGACTGGCTCCTCGCCGAACAGGAGACCAGCGGAGCCTGGTTCGGCCGCTGGGGCACCAACTACGTCTACGGCACCGGCTCCGTGGTGCCCGCCCTCACCGCCGCCGGCCTCGCACCCGGACACCCCGCCATCCGCAAGGCCGTGGCCTGGCTGGAGTCCGTACAGAACGAGGACGGCGGCTGGGGCGAGGACCAACGCTCCTACCAGGACCCCGGCACCTGGGCGGGCCGCGGCGAGTCCACCGCCTCCCAGACCGCCTGGGCCCTCCTCGCCCTCCTCGCCGCCGGCGAACGCGGCGGCGCCGCCGTCAGCCGGGGCATCCGCCACCTCACCACCACCCAGCGCCCCGACGGCAGCTGGGACGAACCCCACTTCACCGGCACCGGCTTCCCCTGGGACTTCTCCATCAACTACCACCTGTACCGGCAGGTCTTCCCGCTCACCGCCCTCGGCCGCTACCGGTACGGAGAAGCCCCGGCCGTCCCCGGCCGCACCCCCGCACCGGACCCGGCCGCCACCCGCTCCGCCCCCGCACCGGAGGCCCCGGCATGACCGCCCCCGGCCCCCTCCTCATCGCCTGCGCCCTCGGCATCGAGGCGCTCGCCCTGCGCACCGGAACCCGCGCCGGGGCACCCGGTGACCACACCCTGCTGCGCACCGGCATGGGACCGGCCGCCGCGGAACGCGCCCTCACCGAGGCCCTGACCCGCCCCGGCCTGGACGGCGCCGCCGTCCTCGCCACCGGCTTCTGCGCCGGACTGCTCCCCGGGATGCGCCCCGGCGACCTGGTCGTCGCCGAGGAGACCCGCGACCCCCGGGGCAGCGTGCCCGGCACCGAGCTGCCCTCCCTCGTCCGGGCCCTGTCCCGGACCCTGCCCGGCCGCACCGTCCACACCGGCCCGCTCATCGGCTCCGACCACGTGGTCCGCGGCCCGGAGCGGGCGCGGCTGCGGGCCGGCGGGGCCGTGGCCGTGGACATGGAGTCGGCCGCCACGCTGTGGACGGCCACCCGGGGTCACCCCGGGCGCCCGGTGGCGGCCGTCCGGGTGATCGTGGACGCCCCGGGGCACGAGCTCGTCCGCATCGGCACGCTACGCGGTGGAATATCGGCCTTCCGCGTCCTTCGTGCCGTCCTGCCTGCATTCTTCGACTGGCACCGTTCTTTGCTGCTTCCCAGGAGGTGAGCCAGATGGCCATGCCACTGCGACAGTCCATCAGGGTCGGGACCTATCTCTTCGAACAGAAGCTCCGCAAGCGGGAGAAGTTCCCGCTCATCGTGGAGCTGGAACCGCTCTTCGCCTGCAACCTCAAGTGCGAGGGCTGCGGGAAGATCCAGCACCCGGCGGGCGTCCTCAAACAGCGCATGCCGGTGGCCCAGGCCGTCGGCGCGGTGCTGGAGTCCGGCGCGCCGATGGTGTCCATCGCGGGCGGCGAACCCCTCATGCACCCGCAGATCCACGAGATCGTCCGCCAGCTCGTGGAGCGCCGCAAGTACGTCTTCCTGTGCACCAACGCCCTGCTGCTCCGCAAGAAGATCGAGAACTTCACCCCCTCGCCCTACTTCGCCTTCGCCGTGCACATCGACGGGCTGCGCGAGCGCCACGACGAGTCCGTGGCCAAGGAGGGCGTCTTCGACGAGGCCGTCGAGGCCATCAAGGAGGCCCAGCGCCGCGGCTTCCGCGTCACCACCAACTCCACCTTCTTCAACACCGACACCCCGCAGACCGTCATCGAGGTCCTCAACTACCTCAACGACGAGCTCAAGGTGGACGAGATGATGATCTCGCCCGCCTACGCCTACGAAAAGGCGCCGGACCAGGAGCACTTCCTGGGGGTCGAGCAGACCCGCGAGCTGTTCAAGAAGGCCTTCGCGGGCGGCAACCGCCGCCGCTGGCGGCTCAACCACTCCCCGCTCTTCCTGGACTTCCTGGAGGGCAAGGCGGATTTCCCCTGCACCGCCTGGGCCATCCCGAACTACTCCCTCTTCGGCTGGCAGCGCCCCTGCTACCTGATGAGCGACGGGTACGTGCCCACCTACCGCGAACTCGTCGAGGACACCGACTGGGAGCGCTACGGTCGCGGCAAGGACCCCCGCTGCGCCAACTGCATGGCGCACTGCGGGTACGAACCCACCGCCGTCCTCGCCACCATGGGTTCCCTCCGGGAATCCATCCGCGCGGCCCGGGAAACCGTTTCGGGAAACCGGGACTGACCGCCCGTCCGAGGCACCCGCGGAATTCCCGCACCCCGGGAAACGGCGATCATGGCCGTTTCCCGGGGTGCGGGGCCGCGTGCCGGGAATTCCCGTGATCACAGCACGGGCCGCGGCCCGTGCGGAAGGGGTGAGGAAATGGCAGGGCAGGAACAGGAAGAGGAACCGGCGGGAATTTCCCCGACCGGGAGCTGCGGACCGGACGGGACGCCTCCGAGCGGGGAATTCGACCTCGGGCGGCTGCTCGCGGAGCGCGGCGGTGAGCGGTACGAACTGCACGCCCGTCACCTGAACCACCAGCTGCCCCGGATGCTGCACACCATCGGCTTCGACAAGGTGTACGTACGGGCCGAGGGCGCGCACTTCTGGGACGAGGACGGCAACGACTACCTCGACATGCTCGCCGGGTTCGGGGTGATGGGGCTGGGCCGGCACCACCCGGTGGTGCGGCGGGCCCTGCACGACGTGCTGGACGCGCAGCTGGCCGACCTGACCCGCTTCGACTGCCCGCCGCTGCCCGGACTGCTCGCCGAGCGGCTGTTGGAACACAGCCCGCACCTGGACCGGGTGTTCTTCGGGAACAGCGGCACCGAGGCGGTGGAGACCGCCCTGAAGTTCGCCCGCCGCGCCACCGGCCGGGGCCGGGTCCTGTACTGCGCGCACGCCTTCCACGGGCTGACCACCGGCTCCCTCTCGGTCAACGGGGAGGGGGGCTTCCGGGACGGTTTCGGGCCGCTGCTGCCGGACACGGCGATCCCCTTGGGGGACCTCGCGGCCCTGGAGCGGGAGCTGCGCCGCGGGGACGTGGCCGCCCTGATCGTGGAGCCGGTGCAGGGCAAGGGGGTGCACGAGGCGCCGCCCGGCTATCTGCGGGCCGCCCAGGAGCTGCTGCACGCCCACGGGGCGCTGCTGATCGCGGACGAGGTGCAGACCGGGCTGGGGCGGACCGGGGACTTCTACGCCTACCAGCACGAGGAGGGGGTGGAGCCGGACCTGGTGTGCGTGGCGAAGGCGCTCTCCGGTGGCTACGTGCCGGTGGGGGCGACCCTCGGCAAGGACTGGATCTTCAAGAAGGTGTACTCCTCGATGGACCGGGTGCTGGTGCACTCGGCCAGCTTCGGATCCAACGCGCAGGCGATGGCGGCGGGACTCGCGGTGCTGTCGGTGATGGAGCGGGAGGGCACGGTGGCGCGTGCCCGGCGCCTGGGTGACCTGCTCCGCGGGCGACTGGCCGCGCTGGTGGACGAGTACGAGCTGCTGCACGCGGTGCGGGGGCGCGGGCTGATGATCGGGATCGAGTTCGGCCGGCCGGTGTCCCTGGGGCTGCGCAGCCGGTGGACGATGCTCCAGGCGGCCCGCAAGGGGTTGTTCGCCCAGATGGTGGTGGCCCCGCTGCTCCAGCGGCACCGGATCCTGACGCAGGTCTCGGGGGACCACCTCGAAGTCATCAAGTTGATCCCGCCGCTGGTGCTGGACGAGGCGGACGTGGACCGGTTCGTGGGGGCCTTCCGGGCGGTGATGGACGAGGCGCACGGGGGTGGTGGGCTGATCTGGGAGTTCGGTCGGACGCTGGTCAAGCAGGCGGTGGCGCAGCGCTGACGGGTGGGGTCCGGCGGGGCGGGCGGGTGCCGGGCGGATCCGCCCGTCCCGGCCCGCCCGCCTTCGTCGATCAGGGTTCCAGCAGGCGGTCGCGCAGCCCGTCCAGGGTGTCCGGGGTGAGACCGAGGCCCTCGTGGAGGTATCCCTCGGTGCCGCCCCAGGTCTCGTCGATGAGGGCGAAGGCGGCCTCCAGGTAGGAGGCGCGGGCCTCGAAGAGGGGGCTGAGGAGGGCGGTGACCTCGGGGGAGCGCGATTCGGGGGCGCTGCCGGGGACGGTCCGGTAGCGGCGGTGCGGGGCGTTGGACTCCAGGTAGTCGGCCGTGACGGCCCGCCGGTCCACGCCGAGCGCGAGCAGGGTGACGGCGATCGAGAGCCCGGCGCGGTCCTTCCCGGCGGCGCAGTGCATGAGGACGGGGACGGTGCCGGTCGCGAGGGCGTGCAGCACGCGGCTGTGTTCGGCCGTCCGCTCCCGGACCATCTTCCGGTACGAAGCGGACATACGGTCCGCCCCTCGCCCCTCTCCGAGCAGCTCGCGGAGCCGGTCGAGTTCCCCTTCGCGGATGAGGCGCCAGAACTCCCCGCCGTCGGCGGGGTCGGAGAGGGGGATGTTGACGTTCCGTACGCCGGGCAGGGTGACGTCGGGGCCCTCGATGGCGTGGTCGGCGGCGTTGCGGAAGTCGAAGACGGTGTGGAGTCCGAGCGAGTTCAGATAGTCGGTGTCCGTTTCGGTGGCATGCGCCAGATGTCCGCTTCGGTAGAGATGTCCGTGGCGGACGCGTCGGCCGTCCGCGGCCGGAAGGCCGCCCACGTCGCGGAAGTTGCGGATCCCGGTGAGGGTGGGCTCCGCGGCGGGGGTCTGCGGTAGGGGCTGGGTCACGTGGGCTCCTCGCGGTCCGGTGGGATGTCCGAATTGCGCTACTTGGCGTCAAGTTGCCGCTGTGCCGGGGTAGATGCGCCCGGGGCTGGTGAGCCAGATCATACGGTGACCGTGAGTGTCGGCGGGCGTTCTTCGAATTCCCTTGTGGAGGCGCCTGTTACACGGTCGCAATAGACGGAGTGTGACGGGAATTCCATTGATCATTTTCCGTCCGCATTCCCTTGGGGAATTCCTGGCTTGTTCCGTCCGGCCGCACTCGATTACGGTCACGGCCGAGCCGGGTGGAACGCCGAATCCTGCCGCCGCCCGGAAACCGCATCCGTCCAACACGTGCGGCAGGAGCGGGGGAACCAGGTAACGCGCCCGCCGGATCCGTCCGGCGGGCTTGGGGTGAAGCCGTGCGTCCGCGCACGGCCGGACAGCTCCAGTCCGAACCCGACAGCTCACCTCGCAGGCGCCGGAGAGGAATCCGCCATGCCCGGAAAGGGCAAGCACCGCCGCCCCAAGTCCAGCCCGATCGGCCGCGGTTTCGTCGCGGCCGGCACCGGCGGCGCCGCGCTCGCGCTGCCGCTCCTCGGTGCCGCGACCGCCCACGCCGCCCCGGCCCAGGCCACCGCCGTGGCCCCGAAGGCCGTGGACCGGCTCCCCGGGCAGGCCGCCTCCCAGGCCGCTCCGGCCGCCGCGAAGAAGGCCCCGCAGGTCTACACCGTCGTCTCCGGCGACTGCCTCTCCGCCATCGCCGCGAGCGAGGGCGTCAAGGGCGGCTGGGAGCAGCTGTACGCGGACAACCGCGCCGCCGTCGGCTCCGACCCGGCCCTCATCCACCCGGGCCTGAAGCTCACCCTCGGCGGGAGGTCCGCGGCAGGCGCCGGCGAGGCCGCCGCCCCGCGCGCCGCCGCCCCGGCCCCCGAGCGGAAGAGCGCCGAGCGCGGCGTCTCCTCCGAGGACGGCACCGGCGGCGAGCGCGCCGCCCGTTCCGCGGAGCGGACCGCCACCGCACCGCGCGAGTCCGCCCCGGAGCAGGAGTCCGCCCCCGAGGAGAACACCTCCGGCGAGCAGCAGGGCTCCGGCTTCACCGCCCCCGTCGACGCCCAGGTCACCACCCAGTACCGCCAGGGCGGCAGCATGTGGTCCAGCGGCTACCACACCGGTGTGGACTTCGCGGTCGGCTCCGGCACCACCGTGAAGGCGGTCGGCGCGGGCACCGTGGTCTCGGCCGGCTGGGCCGGGGCCTACGGCAACGAGGTCATCGTCCGGCACGCCGACGGCCGCTACTCCCAGTACGCGCACCTCAGCTCCCTGAGCGTGTCCTCCGGGCAGAGCGTCTCCGCCGGCACCGCCCTGGGCCTGTCCGGCTCCACCGGCAACTCCAGCGGACCGCACCTGCACTTCGAGATCCGCACCGGCCCCTCCTACGGGCAGGACGTGGACCCGCTGGCCTACCTGCGCGGTCACGGGGTGAGCATCTGACGGTCATCGCCGTCAGGGGCCCGGGGGCCGGAATCCGAGGGGGATTCCGGCCCCCGGGCCGTTTTCCTCCCTGTCCGGATGCCTCCATACCGTGTTATTCCCGGCGAAACGGTCATGGCCTGAACTGACCCGGTGGTACAGATCACGCCACGTCAACCCCTGCCTACGGTCGCGTAGGTCACATCCCGCCGTGAATGATGTGCTGTCGTGGCAGGCGAATCGATACCCCTCATTCACGGCGCTCACGGCAGCGCCCTCGCGACCCTGGCCGAACCCTTCGGCTCGTACGTCGCCCTCGGTGACAGCTTCACCGAAGGCGTGGGCGACCCGGGCCCCGGCGACTCCTTCGTGGGCTGGGCCGACCGGCTCGCCGTGCTCCTCGCCGACCGGCGCGAGGAGCACGACTTCCGGTACGCCAACCTCGCGGTGCGCGGCCGGCTCCTCGACCAGATCGTGGCCGAGCAGGTGCCCCGGGCCAAGGAGCTCGCCCCCGACCTGGTGACCTTCTGCGCCGGCGGGAACGACATCATCCGCCCCGGCACCGACCCCGACGACGTGGCCGCCCGCTTCGAGGAGGCCGTCGCCGACCTCACCGGCGCCGTCCCCACCGTCATGATCACCACCGGGTTCGACACCCGCGGGGTCCCCGTCCTGCGGCACCTCCGCGGCAAGGTCGCCACCTACTCCGCGCACGTCCGGGCCATCGCCGACCGCTACGGCTGCCCCGTCCTCGACCTGTGGTCCCTGCGCACCGTCCAGGACCGCCGCGCCTGGGACGGCGACCGGCTCCACCTCTCCCCGGAGGGCCACACCCGCGTCGCCCTGCGCGCCGCCCAGGTCCTCGGCCTGGAGGTGCCCGCCGACCCGGACCAGCCCTGGCCGCCGCAGCAGCCCCGCGGCTCCGCCGAGGTCACCCGCGACAACATCCACTGGGCCCGGGAACACCTGGTCCCCTGGATCGGCCGCCGCCTCCGCGGCGAGTCCTCCGGCGACCACGTCGAACCCAAGCGCCCCGACCTGCTGCCGCTGTAACGACCCGAACACGGCCGCCGCCACCCCGGTACACCCGGGCGCGGGTGCGGGCCGTCGGCCCCGGAGGGACCCCGGTCCCCTCCGCCACCGGCCGCCCGCACCCGCGCCCGGGAACACGGCGGGTCCTGCCGCCGGAATCCTTCGGGTCGGGGGAGCGTTGGACAGGGAGGGGCAGCGGGCGGACCTCTCCGCGCGCCCGCCCCGCCGTACCGACCCGCTCCACCGCCCCAGGAGGCGCTTTGCCCGGCTCCCGATCCCTCCGCTCCGGACTCCGCTCGCTGCGCACCCCCGCCTTCGGCGCGGACCCCGCCGGCGCACGGATGGAGCGGATCCGCCGCTCGCCCCAGTTCGCCGACGGGATCTTCCAGAACCCGGTCGCCGCCCAGCGGCGCCCCTCCGGCTCCATGGCGGAGTTCGCGAAGATCTACTTCCGCAAGGACGAGCGGGTCCGTCGCGCCCCGGCCGCCGCGATCCCGGTCCACCCGACCACCCTGAAGGACCTGTCCGTCCCGCCCGCGAGCGGACTGCGCCTCACCTGGATGGGCCACTCCAGCGTCCTCGCCGAGATCGACGGCCACCGGGTCCTCTTCGACCCTGTCTGGGGGCAGCGCTGCTCCCCCTTCCCCTTCGCCGGACCCAAGCGGCTGCACCCCGCCCCGGTCCCCCTGGCCTCCCTCGGGCCGGTGGACGTGATCGTGATCTCCCACGACCACTACGACCACCTGGACATGCCCACGATCAAGGCGCTCGCGGACGGCGACACCGTCTTCGCCGTGCCGCTCGGCGTCGGCGCCCACCTGGAGCACTGGGGCGTCTCCCCGGACCGGCTCCACGAGCTGGACTGGAACGAGACCGCCCGCGTCGGCGGGCTCTCCCTCACCGCCACCCCCGCCCGTCACTTCTGCGGCCGCGGCCTGCGCAACCAGCAGCACACTCTGTGGGCCTCCTGGGCCGTGGCCGGGGAGCGGCACCGGATCTACCACAGCGGCGACACCGGCTACTTCCCCGGCTTCAAGGACGTCGGCGCCGAGCACGGCCCCTTCGACGCCACCATGATCCAGATCGGCGCCTACAGCGAGTACTGGCCCGACATCCACATGACCCCCGCCGAGGGCATGCGCGCCCACCTCGACCTCCAGGGCGGCACCCCCCACGGGATCTTCCTCCCGATCCACTGGGGCACCTTCAACCTCGCCCCCCACCCCTGGGCGGAACCGGCCGAATGGTCCCTGGACGCGGCCGGTGACGCCGACCAGCCCGTGGCCCTGCCACTCCCCGGAGCCCCCTTCGAACCGGCCGGACCCCTCCCGACGGACCCCTGGTGGCGCCCCTTCTCCCACCCGCTCGACCGCACCTGGCGCGAGTCCCCCCGCCCCGCCCCGGCCCCCGCCGCCACGCGCGCGGAAGCCCCGGACCTGGCCGCCGAACGCTGACCGGCGGCGGAGCGAGGGTCCGCGTGCGCCGATCTCCGCGGGCGCCGATCTCCGCGTGACCGTCCGACCGGGGGC